>NZ_PNDU01000206.1:0-15859 GCF_005886635.1 Pseudoalteromonas sp. S558
TACCAAACAGCCTGCTGCAAAATCAATCACGAAAGGTCAACGCGCCTTAGCACTTATTCTTTTACCCTCGGCCTGTGCGAGTTGAATATATTTATGTTCGACCAGCTGTGAAACAGGCACAAGTTCGAAACCTTGCTCTGATAGCTGTGGCAATACTTTGCGTAAAAAGGCAATTGTTTCAGGGTATGGGTGAGCAATTGCAATAGCAAAATTATGCTTAGTGGCTTGCTGTTTTAACTCATTAAACCTCAGTTGTAATTGTTCTGCAGTGGTTATGTTGTCTAAGAATACTTGGCGGCTAATATTAGCTACACCTAAAAAGTTAGCGGCATTTTGAGCTTGGCTTAAATCAGTAGTACGACTATCTAAAAAATATAAATGACGTTTTTTGAGAACTTCCATAGTCCACTTCATGGCTTGGCTTTGTTGCGTAAGTGCTGAGCCCATGTGATTATTAACCCCCTTAACTTGTGGCAAGCTCGCTAAAGCTGTGCCTAGTGTTTGCTGAAGCTGTTCTTTAGTCATATTTAGTGTAAGTGCGCCTGGGCCTAGCTCTTTATCATTTAGCGCCTGCATAGGGACGTGAAGTAATAACTCTTTATTTGATTGGCTAGCAAGCGTTGCAAAAATTTGTGAATAAGGGGTGTGAGGTAAAATTGAATATGACAATTGCCCAGGCAGAGTTAAAAATTCCAAGTCCCGTTGGTGATAGCCGATATCGTCAATCACTATTGCTATTTGTTTAGCCTTTACATCTGTTGATGCAAAGTAAAATATCAACAAAAATGATGTTATTATTTTTATATTTATAGTTTTCACTTTATAATTTTTATTATCTTTAGGCTCAGTAAGTCGCTCTAAATAAAGCGATATTATTGCATGCTGAGTAATTGTTTTGCTTTAACTAATTGCAAATCAGCTAGATTACTTACAGGTAATTGCTGAGTGCTTTTAGTTTGTTCGTTTTTTATTATAACGGCTTTATTGTTTTGTGAAAGGTTTGTTTGATTAATCGCCACATCGGGTGTTATTCCTACGCCATCAATTGATTTTCCTGACGGTGTAAAGTACTTCGCAGTTGTAAGTTTTAAGGCTGTATCTCCATTACCGAGGGGAATGAGTGATTGTACGGAGCCTTTACCAAAAGATTGATTTCCTACAACGGTTGCACGATTATTATCTTTTAAAGCCGCCGCTAAAATTTCAGCCGCTGAAGCTGAATTTTCATTTATCAGCACTACAATGGGGGCGCCTTTTAATACATCACCTCGTTTAGCGTAAAAAGTTTTATTCGCATCAAAAAAGCGACCTTTAGTTGTAACAATAGTGCCGCTTTGTAGAAACATATCAGATACGGCAATCGCACTTTGCAGTGTACCGCCGGGGTTATCTCGTAAATCAATAACAAGTCCCTTAAGTGAGTCATCATAATAGTTTTGCATTGCTGTAATTTGCAAAGCAACTTCTTGCAGTGTGTTATTAGAAAAAGTGTGAATGGCTAAATAACCAGTGCCAGAATCTAAGACTTTGCTTGTAGCACTTTTTAAATTTATTAGTGTTCGAGCAACGTTAAAAGATATATAGGCTTTACTTGTTTGGCGTTGTACGGTTAAGTTTATATCACTAAAGTTGCTATTTCTTATTAGTGTGGCGACTTCGTCAAGTGTCAGATTTTCAACGATCTCGTTATTAACACTTATGATAATATCGCTGGCTAAAATACCGGCTTTTTTGGCGGGAGAATTACTTACTACGTCTACGATGGTTATTTTGTCTTTAATACTTTTAACTTCAATTCCAAGACCCGTGTAGTGGCCATTGGTGTTGTTAAATAGAGCGGTGAGTTCATGCTCGTCTAGGTATTTGGAGTAAGGATCGAGTTTTGAGTACAAGCGTTCAAATTGCTGAGTGCTGTATTCTATGTGTTGGCTGTTTTGTAAGGCCAAATCGTCAACGTAATAGGTGTGTATATTAAATAAAATCTCATCTATTTGTTGGCTTTTTAATTCTTTTACTGAGCTAGCTAGAGCCTGGCTAAATGAAAAAATAAAACTAAATAAAAGCAGACTCATTATCAAGCCTGCATACATTGTTTTTGAATGGTTTGTAGTGGCGGTTTTATTTATCATCAGCTGCTCCAGAGCGGCGCAGCGGTTTATTCAATTAAATGCGTCTGCACCATTTTACAGGATTTACTGCGCGTCCTTTGTGGCGTATTTCAAAGTATAGACCAGAATTTGCTTGTCCGCCGCTTTGACCAACTAAGGCTAACGTTTCGCCTTCACGCACCATATCGCCAACATCTTTGAGAAGAGTTTGTGCGTGTCCATATAAGCTCATAAAGCCTTCGCCATGATCTACAACAATCACCCAGCCATAGCCTTTCAACCAATCAGCAAAGACTACTTGACCATTATGCACACTGTTAACATTAGCGCCTTCTGCAGCCCCAATCAGCACACCTTTCCAATCAATGCCGCCATGCTTTCGTTGACCAAATGTGTGTTGCAACTTACCTTTACTTGGCCAATTTAGTTTTCCTTTGCTTTTATTAAGGCCGAGCAATTCAATTTTTTGTGTTTTTTCTTTTTCAAGCTCTTCGATAGTCGAGATTAAGGTTTGCTGGTTTTCTTTTAAATAGTTAATCGAATCTTTAGTACCGCTGAGTTGTGCTTTAAGGTTGTTAAAATTCGCTTTTCGCTCACTTTGGGCTGCAATTAATGCGGTTTGACGTCGTTTTTGTTCGTCATGTAGCTCAATTAGTTTTTGCTCTGTTTTTGCAAGTTCAACTTGATTTTGGGTGATTTGCTGCTGCAGTACTTTTAGCTCTTCAATTTGCTTTATTCGGGCTTTATTTAAATAGTTATAATAACTAAGTGTACGCTCAAACTTGGCTGTGTCTTCTTGATTTAGCATCATTTTAGAGTAGTCGTCGCCACCGGCCATGTAGGCACTTTTTAATTGTGCGGCTAAAATACGTTGAAACTGGACATGCTTTTCATCGAGCTGCTGTGCTTTTTGTTGCTGCTGCTTTTGTTGCTGCTGGGCTTTTTTAACTGCTTGCTCTGCCATATTCAATGCTTTAGCATTTTTAGCGATATCTAGTTCATAGCTTTTGAGATTTGTTTGTAATTTGGCAATTTTTTTACGCTGCTCATTATATTCGGCTTGGCTTTGGTTAAGAGCCTGTTGGACTTCTGATAAGTCCTTTTTAGTACGGTCTTCATTAGCGACAGCAGGAGCCGTCGCCAATGAAGTAAGTATTAAAGTGTATTGAATTAATAGATTAATGCGTCTATTCATGTGTTATTTCAGTGTCATGATAGGTGTGCCAGTCATTTCACTTGGCTGCTTCATACCCATTAAGTGCAGCATTGTGGGCGCTACATCGCTCAATGCCTTACCTGCTGATGGGGTTGCATCACGACCTACATAAATGAATGGTACAGGTTCGCTAGTATGTGCTGTATGCGCTTGGCCCGTTTTAAGGTTAGCCATTTGCTCGGCATTACCGTGATCAGCTGTAATTAATGCTTCGCCACCAAACTCTTCAAGTGCACTGATAACACGACCAATGCAAACGTCTACTGCTTCGCAGGCTTTAACGGCAGCTTCAAATACACCAGAGTGACCAACCATATCGCCGTTAGGGTAGTTACAAATAATAGCGTCGTATTTACCACTTTTAATTGCTTCAACGAGTTTATCGGTTAACATTTCTGAGTTCATTTCAGGTTGTAGATCGTATGTTGCTACTTGCGGCGAAGGGATAAGCTCGCGTGTTTCGCCTTCAAATTCGTTTTCGCGGCCACCACTAAAGAAAAATGTCACGTGGGCATATTTTTCGGTTTCAGAAATACGTAGCTGTGTTTTGCCATTTTTTTCAAACCATTCGCCTAAAACATTAACTAAAGGCGTAGGGCCAAACGCAACGGGTGCATTAATATCAGCAGCGTATTCGGTCATCATTACAAAAGCACTGAGTTTAGGTGTTTTTGTTTTAGTGAAGCCATCAAAGCTAGGTTCAATAAAAGCGCGCGTAATTTCGCGAGCTCTGTCGGCTCTAAAATTTGCAAAAATTACAGTGTCGCCATCGTTTATTGTTACTGGGGTTGCGCCTTCTGGGGTGATGGTTGTAGCGGCTACAAATTCATCGTTTTCATCGCGTTCGTAAGCTGCTGCAAGAGCAGCAACGCCGTTGTCATAACTATAGTCACCCTCACCTAGGGTCATTACGTTATACGCTTTTTCTACGCGGTTCCAACGGTTGTCTCTGTCCATTGCATAATAACGGCCGATTAGCGAGGCTAGGCGGCCGCATTTTAGCTCACTAAATAATGCTTCGATTCGTTCGATAGAGGCTTTGGCACTGCGCGGCGGCGTGTCGCGGCCATCTAAAAATGCGTGAAAATATACGTTTTTTGCACCGCGCTTTGCTGCAAGTTCAATACTTGCGACTATATGATCTTCGTGGCTATGTACACCGCCAGGACTTAATAACCCCATAATATGAACTGCTTTGCCTGCCTTTACAGCCTTATCTATATTTTCAACAAGTGCAGGCGTTGAATCAAATTCACCATCGTTAATTGCTTTAGTAATACGAGTGAAATCTTGATAGACGACACGTCCAGCGCCTAAATTTACATGGCCAACTTCTGAATTGCCCATTTGTCCATCAGGAAGACCAACATCAAAACCCGAAGCTGAAATTAATGTGCGTGGGCGTGTAGCCCATAAATTGTCTAATACCGGCGTGTTTGCTGCTAAAATAGCGTTACTTTGCTCATCTTCGCGATATCCCCAACCATCTAAAATCATTAATACCAGTGGTTTTTTATGTTCTGTCATAATAGTTCCTGAATAATTAACACCTGTCTGGCTTTAGCATACCGTGTTTTGTAGCTAGAATCAGCAATCAAAACAGCATATTAAAAATTTTCATAATACGGTGTAAAGTAAAGTTGTTAATGTGTGCTTGGTGAGTAGCATGCAGGGGGATTTATGTGCTTTTAAGCCGCCGTAAACTCGCATTTTAAGTTGGTTTGGGTATACTTGCGTGGCTAAAGTCTAAAATATCTAAAACATAGCGTTTTAGGATGTAATTTATAGTGGAAGTCGAATGGATCAATATATTGAATTTATCACCAATCACCCCATTTTAAGCCTTGCTTGGGTTGGTATTGTATTTCTTATTGTTAGTGGCTGGATAAAAAGTAAGTTTTCAGCTGTACGTCAAATAAATCCTCAGCAACTTACGTTACTTATTAACCGTGAAGATGGTCAAGTAATCGATATGCGTGCGCAAAAAGAGTTTAATAATGGGCGTATTTCTGGTGCTGAGCACTTAAGCCCAGAGAATGCGAAAAAATCTGACTTTTCAAGCCTTGAAAAGTACAAGACTAAACCCATTATAGTGGTATGTACTACAGGTATGACTGCCCAAGGTACTGCAACCGCTATGAGCAAAGCAGGTTTTGAACGTGTTTATGTATTAGCTGGGGGCATGGGGGCGTGGCAATCTGCGAGCCTACCAACCACAACAGGTCGCTAATCATTTTAGCTAGACCGATAGAGGATTTATTATGAGTAATGTTGTTTTATATACTAAGGCGTATTGTCCATTTTGCCAGCGCGCTCTTTCGCTACTAAATAGCAAAGGTGTTGAGTACACTAATATTGATATTGGTGTTCAGCCTGAGCTACGCGATGAAATGATTGCAAAAGCGGGTGGGGCAAGCACAGTACCGCAAATTTTTATTAATGATGAACATATCGGTGGCTGCGACGACATGATGGCTATTGAAGCGCAAGGTAAACTTGACGCTAAGCTAAGCGCTTAATTTAATTATAATAACGAACAAGTTAGGAATAACAATGAACGAAGAAACTCAAGATGTAGCAGCTCAAGAAAGTGGCGCACAATTTACAATTCAACGTATTTACACTAAAGATGTATCTTTTGAAACACCAAATTCGCCAGCTATTTTTCAAAAAGAATGGACGCCAGAAGTTAAGCTAGACTTAGATACTCGTTCTAATAAACTAGACGAAGGTGTATTTGAAGTTGTTTTAGCGCTAACTGTAACCGCTTCACTTGGCGAAGAAACTGCGTTTTTATGTGAAATTCAACAAGCAGGTATTTTCACTATTGCTGACGTTGAAGAGGTGCAACTTGCACACATGCTAGGTGCATTTTGTCCTAACGTGTTGTTCCCATATGCGCGTGAAGCAGTATCAAACCTTGTTAACCGTGGTACTTTTCCACAGCTTAACCTTGCGCCAGTTAATTTTGACGCATTGTTTGCACAGTACATGCAACAACGTACTGCGCCAGCTGACCAGGTTACAGCAGACGCATAATTTATGAGTACAGCAACGACAGCTGTTACTGTATTAGGGGCGGGGTCTTATGGCACCGCCCTTGCTATTTGTTTAGCCCGAAATGGTCACAATGTGACGCTTTGGGGACGCAATAGCGACGACGTTGCCACGCTTGCAGCTGAGCGGAAAAATCAACGTTACTTACCCGATGCTCCTTTCCCTGATACTCTTTTTCTTGAAGCCGATTTACAACGTGCCGTTGCTAGTAGCGCTATTGTGCTTGTTGTTGTGCCAAGCCATGCATTTGGCGATACACTTGCGCAGATAAAGCCTGCATTGCAAGAAGGTGTAAAAGTTGCTTGGGCGACCAAAGGGCTTGAGCCAAACACGGGGCGCTTATTACAGGAAGTTGCTTTACAAGAGTTAGGTGATGGTATTCCATTGGCGGTACTTTCGGGTCCTACATTTGCAAAAGAGATGGCGATGGGATCACCGACTGCTATTTCTGTATCTTCCACGTCCCCTGAATTTGCTCAGCAGTTAGCTGATTTACTTCATTGTGGTCGCTCATTCCGTGTGTATAACAATGATGATTTTATTGGTATACAGCTAGGTGGTGCGGTTAAAAATGTTATTGCAATCGGTGCTGGTATCTCAGACGGGGTAGGTTTTGGCGCTAATGCACGTACTGCACTCATTACACGTGGTCTTGCAGAGTTATCGCGTTTAGGCTGCGCTCTTGGCGCAAAACCAGAAACCTTTATGGGAATGGCTGGTCTTGGTGATTTAATTTTAACCTGTACTGATAATCAATCACGTAATCGTCGATTTGGTTTAGCACTAGGTAAAGGTGAAAGTGTCGATGCTGCTATTGAGTCAATTGGTCAAGTAGTTGAAGGCTTTAGAAATACCAAGGAAGTGTATTTGCTTGCACAGCGTACTGGTGTCGAAATGCCAATTACTGAGCAAATCTATAAAGTTCTTTATGAAAATAAAGATATGAAAGAAGCTGCAATGGCGTTATTAGGCCGAGAGCAGCGTTCAGAATAAAAAATAAGCCTTCCAGTTCAATTATGTACTGTAAGGCTTGTTATTTCAGGTTTTAAAAATGCTTACCGACTTTTTTAGTTGCAGGGCCAGTGTTTTCATATCTTCTGAGTATGTTTGAACTTGTTCAATTTTCCCCATACTGTTTTGACCCGCAGAGACGACCTCATTAATATTTTTACTTAAGTCCTCAGCAACCGCACTTTGTTCGGATACAGCACTAGAAATATGACTCGACATATGTGTAATTGACTCTATCACTTCAGATATATTTGAAATCAATTCGCTGGCTGTACTTGCCGCACTCATGCTTTCTTGGCTCATATTTTTACTTAAACTCATAACATTTACAGCTGATTGTGATCCCTGTTGTAGTTTATTTATTGTTTCATGGATCTCAGCCGTACTTGTCTGTGTTCTGCTCGCTAAAGATCTTACTTCATCAGCTACTACAGCAAATCCACGGCCTTGTTCACCGGCTCTGGCAGCTTCAATCGCGGCATTTAATGCAAGTAAGTTCGTTTGCTCTGCTATTGCTTGAATAACATCTAGCATAGATACAATGCCCTGCACGCTATCTTCAAGACTACTTATAACCGTTGATGCTTCATCGAGTTGAGCAGCCAATCTCTCTATTGAGTTAATTGAGCTTAAAAAAGCATCATGCACCTTTTTAGCATCTACATTTGCTGTTTCAGCAGAGCTTAGCGTCAACTTAGCATTACTTTCAATTTCTACTGCCGATGACGCCATTTGTGTAATTGCAGTGGCAATTTGATCTGTTTCCGACTGCTGCTCTGTCAAATAGCGAAAACCTTCACTGCTAACATCAGAGATGCTACCAGCAACGTTAAACGAATCCTCAACGGAAAGCTTAACATCGTTAATCAGCTCAGCTATTTTATGTTCAAACTGATTAAATGAAGCCGCAAGTTTTCCTATTTCGTCATTACGGCGAACAATTATTTGTTGAGTTAAATCGCCATCTCCATTGGCAATAGTTGCCATTTTTTCAGCAACTTCAGATAAAGGTTGAGCAACTAATTTTTTAAAAATATAAACTAAAACGGCGCCTAAAATAGTCACTAGGAGTAAAACTTTAATGATTGAAAATATAGCCAACTCAAGCAGTGCCGCTTCAATGTGACTAAATTCGATATAAAGGTTAATTTTGCCAACTTTATTTTGCGTTCCGGCATCATCATAAAACAATTCATTTTGTACCATTGACGGTGTTTCAGTCCCGTCGGTTTCAACAAAAAGTTGTCCGTTAGTATCATATATAGTGATTTTTGATATATTTTGAGATGCAACTTCCGCATTGATTAACTTTTTAGCTAGTTCATCTTGAAAATTCCACATCGCATTGGGCAGTGATAGCCCAATGCGTTCTTTTGTCAGATTAATCTCATTATCAAGCTTTAGTTTTAATTGGCTACTTTGTGCAGTGTAATCATAAACACCAAAGCAAAGTAAAACAAAAACCATTGCGCTTAATGTAGTAATAACCAGTCTAAATAAAATTGAACGAGTCAAAATAGCCCCTTACTTAAGGTAGTTTGCCATAATGGTATTAACATCGATTTTTGCTAGCCCTTGATTATAAATTGTTTGCCATTTTTGTCCTTCAGCATCATTTCTAAAGGCAATGTATAGCTTTTTATCTTCTAATAACGTTGTATTCATGGCTACTTTACTTTTTATTCCTGCTAAAGACTTATCTGTAGCTAGTAAATACTTAAGCACATTGGCATCAATCACCGCAGCATCAATTCGTCCAGCAGCTACTTTTTTAATGTTTAGGACATCAGAAGGTGCTGCGTCGCCTTTAATTGTGCCAGAAGCTATCATGTCATCAAGCTCCTTAGTGTTGACATAATCTTGTACAACACCAATACGTTTACCCGAAAGGTCATTCACCGATGAAAAGGTTATTGGCTTAGCACTATTTTGCACAAGGCCGAGCGGACCAGTGCCGGTTGCATCAGAAAAAATAAAATCACTGGTTTCGTGCATATATTCTGGAAAGTATCCAACATATTTTGAATTTGCTTGTAAGGCCGAATTTACTGCACGAGACCAAGGATAGAAATCAACGATAAGCTCATGCCCTTCAGCCTTAAATGCAGCTTTTGCAACGGCTACAGATGCGCCTTGTTGTTCTAATGATTTATCAGAATAAGGTGGCCAAGCCAGTGATGTTAAATGCACTGTTTCAGCAGCGACGAAATTAGAAAAAGTAATAAAAATAAATAGTAATGTAATTTTCATGTATAAACCCTTAGAAATTAAATGTTCTTGAAACGGTTATTAGTAAAGTTGTATCGCCGTATGTTTCTAAATTTGTACCTTCATAGCCTGCAGTCAAATTCAAATCACTCCATGTATAATTTGCGGTTATACCCAATGCATCTAGTTATCGTCGAAGCTTAAATAGTCAGCACTTAAGCTAATTGAGAATACATTATTAATTGGAATGTTGTGCGTCCAGCCTCGGTAGTAAAATCATCCCATGCGTACCAAAAATTAAGGCTAGTAGTGCAAAAATTGAATTTAGCATAAGTTTTGGTGTAATCATAATGGGAACTGAATTTATCACCTGAGTATGTCTATTGTGCAATATCAATATCTAGATTAATTAAATCGGTTAAGCTTGTGTAATAGCCAATATAAGCATCTGCTTCTATATCTGTCCCTTCTTGAGTTTGACTAACATAATTGAATAAGTAATCAGACGCTAGGGTAGCGGTTGCAGAGTAGGCTAAAAGTAACGAATAATAAAAAAGTTTTCCCATAGAGTTTTAGCTATAAGTAAATAACTGCATGAGAATGAGCTTAGTTCAATAATTATATTTATGAGAAACGTACAAGAAAAAAAATTAGCGAATATTAGGGCGTGTTGACCTTTCAGGATTAAAGTTTGTTCAATTTAGAGGTAATTAAATATTAATTGCTTCAGTTCGTCGGACGAATTGTTCTACTAATGCTCATTAAAAATAGCATTGAACAACTCTTTATTGTTGGCCCAGCTTTGGGCTTAGGAAATAATAGATTGATGATTTAGCCAAGGGCTTTAATTTTTACTTATGATATGCCTTGGCTTAAATGTAATAAAGGATCTAATGCACTATTGTGCGTTAGGAAAGCCTAATTGACGCCACGATTCATAAACAAATACAGCGACTGCATTTGATAGGTTCATGCTGCGGCTATTGGCTTGCATAGGAATGCGTACACGCTGCTCATTTGGCAGTGCTTGGATCATATCATCTGGAAGACCACGAGTTTCAGGGCCAAATACAAGGCAATCACCAGCTTCGTAACTTGCTTGATGATGAAATTGGCTACCTTTGGTGGTGCATGCATATACTTTTTTAGGTTTACATTTTTCAAGGTAATCTTCAAATGAGGCATGACGCTGAACATGGCTAAACTCGTGATAATCAAGGCCAGCACGTTTTACACGTTTATCGTCCCATTCAAAGCCCAGCGGTTCAATTAAGTGCAGCGAATAACCTGTATTTGCGCACAAGCGAATAATATTACCTGTATTAGGTGGTATTTCAGGTTGGTATAAAACGATATCCAGCATAGTGAGCCTTTTCAATAATCTAAAGTTTAACGATGTGCAGTATACACGAAACCCTCAAAAAAAATGATATACTCAAATTATTGAATACATCTATTTAGCGGATAAAAACGTGCATAACCGTAGTTACGAATTTTGGGTTAAAACTTCCAGTATTGTTACCATGGTCATGGTTAGTTTGATGATTGCTGCAAAAACGTGGGCATGGCTAGCATCGGGGTCTGCGTCAATGCTTGGCTCGTTAACCGACTCACTAATGGATATTACGGCCACGGCGATGAGCTTTTTGGTTTTAGGCTACGCGCTGCGCCCAGCTGATGACGACCATCGATTTGGTCATGGCAAAGCCGAAGCTATAGCGGGGCTTGGGCAAGCTGCATTTATTGCTGGCTCCGCTTGTTTACTCGCATTTCATGGTGTTGAGCGCTTGTTTAATCCCGTTGTTCTTAGTCATTCTCTTCTCGGTGTTTGGGTAAGTATTTTTGCCATTGCGTGTACTTTAGTTATCGTATTTGTACAAAATAAAGTGATTAAATATACAGACTCAATCGCAATTAAGGCCGATTCTGTGCATTACAAAGGCGACTTGATCTTAAATGCTGCAGTGTTACTCGCTATTTTATTAGCTTATTACGGGGTGTTGTATGCCGATCCACTCTTTGCAATTGGTGTGGCCGGCTACTTAATTTATAACAGTTGGGATATTGCCCGTGATAGTGCCGACCACTTAATGGATAAAGAACTACCAGATGATGAAAAACAAAGCATATTTGACATAGCCAAGGCGCATACTGATGTGCATGGTGTACATGGTATTCGTACTCGCCAAGGTGGAAAAATTAAGTTTATTCAAATGCATTTAGAGCTTGATGATAATTTAAGCTTAATTCGCGCACATAATGTAGCTGATGAAGTTGAAGCATTGATAACCAAAGAATTTGAGTCTCAGGTCGATATTTTAATCCACCTCGATCCATTGTCGGTAATTGTTAAGCCGTCACCGACCCACAAAACTGATATAAGCTTGTAAGCAGAGGTTTGCGTATTTCATCACGTTCAAAGAACAGTTCGTGCTTAGCGCCAGTAAAGCTTTCTAATACCGCGTTGTCGTGCCTGTTCGCCAATTTATAGTGTGCATTGTTGTCGACTATCTCGTCGTTTTGCGCGCTGGCAATGTACAGCGGAATGGATACGTTTAACGTATCCATCGACGATATAAATGCAAACGTAGCATTTAACCAGCCATAAGTAACACCACCAAGCTGTAGTAATGGTTCTTCATGATAGGTTTTTCTAAATAACTCGTAACGTTCAAGGCTACTGGTTAGTGTATTTAACGCAAATTCATCGGCAGTGTAATCGGTTTGTCCTAGCGCATAAGTGTTTTTAAAGCCAAGTTGTGTTGCTGTACTTGCAACGAATTTAGCTAAAGGTTTTGGTATGCCTCTAGTGTAAATGTCGAGCATAGGAGCTGAGAAAAATGCGCCACTAAAATTGTGTTCAAAATGTGCAAGATACTCAAACGCGACGGCTCCACCCATAGAATGGCTCACCAACACCTTACTCCCTTGCCAATGAGCATCTACAACCCGCTTATTAAATAAATTTAGATCAGCACTGTAATCTTTAAATTGGTTAACATGGCCTTTATGTTTATTTTTTAGCTGTCGGTAAGAGCGACCTTGCCCTTGGTGATCGGCGATAAACACCGCAAAGTTATTGTTATAAAGCTCCCACAACAACTCTTTATATTTATCTAATCCTTCAAGACGTCCTGCGCTGATAACAATCGCAGTGTGTGCATTATCGGGCAAAGCATAGGCATAAAATAGTTGCCCGCTAGGAGTCTCTAAATAAGCTTTAATGAGTGTTTTTGTATAAAAGTTATTAATCGTTAATTGATTACTTTGCAGGTCGCGCTCACTACTATAAAACATGGTTTACTCTTTAATTATCGGCAGGGTGATATTAGCACACAAGCCGCCTTGATCTTTATTCGATAATACTAAACTACCGCCGTGTGCGGTAATCGCA
This sequence comes from Pseudoalteromonas sp. S558, assembly GCF_005886635.1. NCBI lineage: Bacteria > Pseudomonadati > Pseudomonadota > Gammaproteobacteria > Alteromonadales > Pseudoalteromonadaceae > Pseudoalteromonas > Pseudoalteromonas sp. S558. The sequence goes on from NZ_PNDU01000206.1 coordinate 12,995, forward strand.
TTTTTTGCAATTGCTAAGCCTAAACCAGTACCACCACTTACACGATCCCTGGCATCTGATTGCCTAAAAAACGGCTCACAAAGTTTATTAAGTTGCTCATCTGGCACACCAGAGCCATCGTCACATATTTCTATATAAATTGCATCACAGTGCTTTAGTGTAACGCTAATGGTGCTATTTGCGTATTTAATGGCGTTACGCAGCAAATTTTCAAGAGCGCTGGCAATAAGCGCTTCATCGCAGTCAATGCTCACTTGTGCATCGCCACTTACTTGTAATTTTTTATTATTTTGTTTGGCCTCAAATTGTGCATCATTTAGCACATGGTCAACAATAATTTGAAGTGACTGGGTTTGTAATGAAAGCGCTTGGCTTTTTGCTTCTAAGCGAGAGACTTGCAGCACATCAGCAATCATTTTATCTAACTGATTAGCTTCTTTTTCTATACGTAATAAATACGACTGACTAGCTTCGTTTGCTTGCATTTGAGCAAGGCCCGTTGCCATTTTTAAGCGCGTTAATGGCGAGCGTAACTCATGGGATATATCGGCAAGTAAGCGTTTTTGAGAGCTAATAAGTAGCTCCAATTGATTTGCCATGCTGTTGAAGTCACGACCAAGTATGCCAAGTTCGTCTTTTCTGTTTATTGAAATAGCAGCTCGCGCACTTAAATCGCCATTGGAGAGTTTAATCGCGGCTTTCTTTAAGCTGTTAATTGGCGCAATTAAATTGCGACTAAATAAAAAGCTTAAAATCAGAGAAGCAAAAATAGCAATAAACACTTTCATCCAAATAGGCATTAATTTTAAACGAATAAAAAACGGCTGTTGCTGATTAATATCTATTTCGTATAAATAAAAGTCACCTTCAGGCAGGGTTATTTTTATAGGTCCAAAAGCTTGGTATTTTTCGGTGAAAATAACTTGTGGAGCCATATTTTTAGTGAAATTAAGTAAGCTTAAATCTACATCACTCGGCACTTGTTTGCTCGTCAATGAATCCTCAAGTTGATCTGAGTTTAAATATAATAATTTGCGTTTGGATAGGCGAGGATGAGAGAGCGTTTCGCTAAGCGAACGCCTGTGTTTAATAACCGAGCGCTCAAGGTTTTTGGCTGTGTAAAGCAGGTTTTTCTTCATAGGCCCATGCAAAGGCTCATTACTTACCGCATTGATTGCAGTAATGTTACTTAAAAAAATGAGTGCAGTAACCGTGCCTATTATTGTTAACCAAAACCATATAAATATTTTAAAAAACAAATAATGTCTAGGGTTTTTAACATAAGTAAACAAAGCAGACCTACTCGCCTTGAATGAATACATAGCCTGTGCCTCGCATTGTTTTAATTCGCTCTGTAGGGATATACTCAGCTATTTTTTTACGTATATTGCTAACGTGCATGTCTATAGAACGATCGAATGATGCCAAGCGGCGACCCAATACTTCTTCGCTAATCAGCTCTTTACTTACCACGTCACCAGCATTTTTGCAGAGCAACGCTAATATTTCATATTCTGTGCCCGTAAGGCACAACACATGCTCGTTTATAGAGGCTTCTCTGGCAGCATAATTAACGATTACACCATTGATTAATACTTTGTTACTGGCCGTCATATTTAAACTATTTATATGCTCAATACGGCGCGTAATTGCTTTAACACGGGCGAGTAATTCACGGTGGTTGAAAGGTTTTGGAATATAATCATCGGCGCCTAGCTCTAAGCCAAAAATGCGATCGAAGTCTTCGCCTTTTGCAGTGAGCATAATCACCGGTGTCAATTTGGTTTGTCTTAACTGTTTAAGTACTTCAAAGCCATCGAGAGTCGGTAGCATTACATCAAGCAATATGAGTGCGTAGTCGTTCGCCTGAGCTAGCTTTAAGCCTTGCTCGCCATCGTGTACGCTTTGTATTTCAAAGCCCTGCGCCTTTAAATACTCGCTTAATAGCTCACAAAGGCCCGTATCGTCATCAATCATTAATAGTTTCATTTGCAAACCCTTAGAGTTACTTATGGCGTAATTTTACGCGCAAAATTATCTGAAAGTGAATCTTTACACAACCTTTACACTGCTTTGCGTTACTTTGCATTGCAAGATGTATAGTTAACTCAGCTGATTAAGCAGTGACAACTAACCGAACTAAACCATAAGTTAAACCCATCGTTAAGGTATGATTATGACTAAATTAAATACACTTTCTAAATTAGTACTTGTTTGTGGTCTTGCAACTGCCACTCTAGGTGCAGGTAGCGTAATCGCTAAAAGTGACGGACACAAGCAAGGCCATTCTCAAGCGCATTTTTTACTTTCTGAACGTGGTGCTAATAAGCTTGATTTAACCGATGAACAACAAATCCAATTAAAAGCAATTTTTGAAGCTCAAAAAGCCCAAATGCAAACGCTAAGAGGCACTGATAAAGAAGCCCGAAAAGCGCAGCATGAGGCTAACAGAGCAAAAAAAGAAGCATTACTTGCTTCTGCTAGCTTTGACGAAAATGCAGCAAAAGAATTATTAGCGCAACGCCATCAAAAAGGCGAAGAGGTTGGACTCATTAAATTAAAAACTCAGCATCAGGTATGGCAAGTTTTAAATGCAGAGCAACGCGAGAAATTTGAAAAAATGCAAAAGCGTATGAGTAAAAAGCACCGTAAACAAAAAAGTTAATTTTACTTTTTTGTAAATACTAGGGCGTGTTGACCTTTGTAGATTGAAATTTGTTCAATCTAGGGGCGATTTAATCGCGGCGCGAGGTTTGACATTTATACTGCGTTATCGCCTGTTTATGGGGAATAACCACACGACATAGGATCTGCCTTGCCTAAATACCAAACGTACTGCTGCAAAATCAATCACAAAAGGTCAAC
>NZ_PNDU01000207.1:0-1974 GCF_005886635.1 Pseudoalteromonas sp. S558
GAAATAGGCAAAAAATATAGAATCTAGTTGTTCTAAATAAAAAATTTTTAACGACGTTATAGTGCAATTTAATTCGTTAAATTGATCAAAGATTTATGCAGTTTGGTGTAAGGCAAAGCATAAACTTTGTAATCACTTGCTGTTATTAAAAAATATTATATAGGTAAAAACCAAAAAGGCGGCAAATGCCACCTTTTTATATAAAGCAATACAGCTTATAAAAGAGCGAAAAGCTTTTTAAGTTGCGGCATGTATTCACTCACAAGCTCAAGATTACTTTCGCTAACAACTGGCTCACTTGATTTAGCGGCACTTGATGCATTGCCCAATGAGCCCATTAGCGAGCTAGCGCCTTTGTCTTTAACGCTTTTCATACTTTGAAAACCACCCATTAATTTATTAGCGGTTTCTTTGTTTTCGTCAGATAAACCCGACTTAAGGTTTTCGATGTAAGCCATAGACACTTCTGAGCCGACAGTAATTAGCTGTTCTGGTGTAAAACCGTAACGGCTCGTCACACCTTCAAAGCTTTTATACAAGTCGTACTCTTTAATCATACTTAGTGCACTGTTAGCTAACGAACTTTGCTCTGATGTTGTTTGATCAGCAGATGCACCTAACATGCTTCCTAAATCAATACCTTTTAAAGAATCTTGAGCGCTCGCCCAGCTTGTTACCGCAGGTAGTGCTTTCATGTAGCTTTGTAAATCACCTTCGGTGATGTCTTTTGCAAAACCAGAGAAGCTCATTGCTAACAAACTAAGTGATACGAGTATTTTTTTCATATGGGTATTTCCTATTATCGGGGGCTATTTTATAAAGCCCTAAATAAATAGGGCAGTTCAATTAGAAACTAAATACCTGCATGTGCCAACACAAAACAATACATTAGCGAATTTTACAGTACAATTCATGGGAGTTAACGAAAGTACTAGGATTTTAGTTGATTCACCCTAAGTCTATGTACAGGTGATATAATGCATTTTTAACAACGAGAGCTAAATACAATGTTAACAATTTCAAATACAGTCACAATTGATGAGTGGGAACTAGAGCTTACCGCTATTCGCTCTCAAGGTGCCGGTGGTCAAAATGTTAACAAGGTAGCAAGTGCTATACATTTACGTTTTGACATTAACCGCTCTAAATTACCTGACTTTTACAAAGAACGCTTACTCGCTTTAAAAGATTCTAGAATCACTAAAGATGGCGTGTTAATCATTAAAGCCCAAAGCCACCGAACCCAAGAATTGAACAGAGATGATGCACTTAAGCGTTTAAAAGATCTTATTTTAAGCGCAACAGTAGTAAACAAGGCTCGAAGAGCTACCAAACCAAGTCGAAACTCTCAGCGTAAACGCATGGATAAAAAAACCAAGCACGGCCAAAATAAAGCATTGCGTGGCAGTGTGAAAATTTAACATGTAAACGCGAAGCTTGCGTGTAAAAACGTAGCTTTTAAAATAACTCAATAATTAGAAGGGATTTGCAACAATATAGCGGGCTTGGTTAATTAAATCCTCTTCACTTTTGAGTTGATGCTCAAAGTAGCCTTGCTGCCAAACCTTCCCTCTAGAACAATTAAACTTATTCATTTTCACGGTGGTAATGCTTTTATATTGTTACGGAGTAAAAGTGGCTTTTTAAGGTGTATCGCCCTGTTAATAATTTTTTAGAGGAATACATAAAATTTTAATTTATTGGGTTTTTTATAAATATAGATAAAACGTGCTGTTCAACAAGTTATATTTTATAGCACTGAGGTAAATATATCGCTGTAGGCGTAGAGCTTGCTCACGCGAGAAGCGGGAGCTTCTAATTACTTAACCATTTAAAAACGGTGTTTTTATTCGCCAGCAAGCTGCGCGTCTACAGGTAATAGCAAACAATAGAACGCATTTCTTGTAGGCGTAGAGCTTGCTCAGGCGAGAAGCGAAGTTTCTAATACCCAAACTCATCATTATAAATATACAC
>NZ_PNDU01000208.1:0-8327 GCF_005886635.1 Pseudoalteromonas sp. S558
AAACGTATTAAATAACTCACTAACTACGTTAAAAATTATTTATATAGAACAACTATGTATCATAATTTTAGCTTTGTTACTGAGCTATTTTCTTATCGCTATAATAGATCACTAATTTAATGCAATTGGTATAACTACAAATTTGTAAATGTAATATCTGCATGCAATAAACAAGATGCGCTAAAAAGGTTCCCATCCATGCAAAAAAGTAATAAGAAACGCATTATTATTGGCGCAAATATTGCTGCAATCTCAATAATATTGGCTATTTACACGATAAATTAAAAATAGTTAATATTTTTATTGATCTTTAATGCTGTTTGTATTTAAAATCGCCCACCCTTTTATTTGAGGCAAATAAATTCGTCACATTTACCCTCAAATAAATATAGATTAGTAGCAATAAATGCGGTGGACTCATGGATTTTTATATCCTAAAAAAACAACAAGAACTAATTGCAATTCCAGCAAATGAGAACAATTGCAAAGAGTATCTTGATTCTGGTTATTTCTACATTGATAAAGTAGCGGCTTGTAACGAAACTAATGCGTTAAAAGCATTACAAACAAAACAAACCAGAACATTGAAAATTCCATTACTGGTAGCATTTTTAACATTACCGGTTATTTTTGCCGCTTGGTACAGTTTAACCTAAGTTAAAGGCTACCCTAGGCTTGCATCTTTAAATGCCTTGGGTATATTGGCGCTCTTATTGGTTTTTTAAGAGCGCAGCATGAAAGTCCTCCACACCTCAGATTGGCACCTTGGCCAACAATTTTATGAACACGACCGCCGTGTTGAACATCAAGCTTTTTTCACTTGGTTATTAGCCACTCTTGTTGAACAACAAATAGACTTACTTTTAGTTGCTGGCGACATTTATCATACAGCAACACCCAGTGCTAACGCCGAGAACCAATTATACCAATTTATTAAAGACGCAAAAAAACAGTGCCCAGAACTACACGTAATTATTATTGCCGGCAACCATGACTCTGCAAATCGTATTTTGGCCGCGCAACCATTGCTTGCTCAGTTTGATACTCACGTAGTAGGGCGCTTTGATGTCGCAACACCTAATAAAGCAGTTATTACCATAAATACCAATGGTAAACGTGCTGTAATCGTCGCTATGCCTTTTTTGCGCGCAAGCGATGTAAGTTCAATTAGCCAAACTCAAAACGGTTCTAGCTATGCACAAGGCGTTGCAAAAGCTTACGAACTTGCCCTAGAGCATGCAGCTCATATAAATGAGCAACACTCACCATTAATAGTTATGGGGCACTTACATGCAAAAGGCGGGGATATTTCCAGTGATTCTGAGCGTAACTTAGTAATAGGTGGTGAAGAGTCTATTTCAGCCAATGTATTTGGTAAACAAGCCAACTACGTCGCCCTTGGTCATTTACACAAAGCGCAACAAGTCGCTAAAAGTGATGTTATTCGTTACAGTGGCACACCAATACCTATGTCGTTTTCAGAGCGTAATTACACGCACCAAGTAAATGTTGTTGAGTTTATAACTGATAAAAAACAACATATTAGTACGACTGTAAACCCCCTTTACATTCCACGCTCTGCCGATGTAATTGTTTTACCAAAAGGGGAGTGTGTACCATTAAGCGAACTATGCGAGCAAATTAAAGCGCTCGACACCGCACAAAATACAATAGCGCCTTATTTACGTGTAAAGCTAAAATCAAGCGATACCGACACCACCTTCAGAGAACAAATAGAACAAGCACTTGAAGGCAAGCATATTAAATTTTGTGGTATTGAACGCGTACGTGAGCAATCCGCTAATAATGAAGATGACACCGTATTTGAAGATTTAAGCGAAGTTGAAATGCTCAATCCACTTAATTTATTAGAACAAGCATTTGCAAACGATAAAGACATGGCAGGGCAAAGTGTTCCCGACGAACTAAAAGCACTTTTAAGTGACGTGATCAACGAGCTTACGGAGCAAGAGCAACTATGAAAATAACCGCAGTTCGTATTTATAATTTAGCCTCTATTGTTGACGCTGAAATAGACTTTACTAAGGCCCCATTAAAAGATGCAGGCTTGTTTGCGATAACAGGCGATACCGGTGCAGGTAAAAGTACCTTTTTAGATGCTATTTGTTTAGCGCTTTATACTAAAACTGCACGTTTACGTGGCGATAAAGGTAATCTAATTGAATTTAACGGCGACAGCATAAAGCTCAATGACGCGCGTAATTTACTGCGCAGGGGTACCTGGGAAGGCTACGCCGAGGTTGACTTTTTAGGACAAGATAAACAGCTTTATCGCGCGCGCTATACAATTTCACGCACTCATAAAAAGGTAACTGGCAAACTTAAAGTAGCAGAGCACACCTTAGTAACTTTGCCAGACGAAATCCTTATAGCTGACAAAAGTCACACAATAAAAGAAGTAGAGAGCAAAATAGGGCTTAACTTTGAGCAGTTCTCCCGTGCCGTACTTTTAGCACAACATGAGTTTGCTGCATTTTTAAAAGCCACTGGCGATGAGCGAGCGCAACTTTTAGAGTGCTTAACAGGCACCGATAAATTTAGCCGTATTGGCGTGCGTATTTTTGAACGCCACAAAGAGCAAGTAGCAAAGCTTGAAGCCCTTAAAGCAGGCCTTCAAAGCTATACCTTATTAACGAGCGATGAACTTGAGCTTCAACAAACCAAGTTAACCGATTTAAAAGCGCAAACCGAAGACACTAAAAAAGAGCTAACCAAAACCGAAAAAGCACTTAACTGGTATCAACAAGCTACAGTGCTTGAGCAAAATTTACTGCAAGCACAGCAAACCCAGCAACAAGCAAGCTCAGCGCTTGAAAGTATTACCTCACAAAGCGAGCAGGCAAAACAAGCTAAACAAGCGCTTGAAATAAAAGACAACCGCAGCCGTTTTACTTTGTTAACCGATCAAAATACGGCGCAAAATCAGCAAATTTCATCGCTTAAAAGTGTTGATCATTTAGAGGTCATTAACGAGCGTAATACAGCACTTGTTAAGCATACCGAGCTGCTTAATAACGCCAATGAGCAAAAACAAAATGCAGCGCCCGTTATCGCTAAAGCGCGAGAGCTCGACAGTAACATTGCCTTGCAAGATCAAGCTGTAAAAGGTACTGAGTCGCAAATAACCAAAGAGCAATCTCAGTTTGATGATCTCAAACAACAGCTTAAACAAAGCAATAACGAGCTTGAACTCGCTAATACCGACTCAACTAAAAGCCAGCAATGGCTTAATGAGCATGCACAGCTGCATGTTTTAGCAAAAGACTGGAGCTACTATCAGCAAAGCTTTAATACCTACTTAAATGCACAGCAGCAATTGACCGCAAACCTTACGCAAAGCCAAACTCTTAATAGCGAGCTTGCAAATCAGAACGAGCGTTTAAATACGCAAAATAATAAAGTACAGCAGTGCGAGGTGGCACTTAGTGGTGAGCAATCAACTTTACAGGCATTAAATACTCAGCTTAATGAATTTAATGCAGAGTACTGCGACGCTCAGCTAAAAAGTATCGATTACTTAAAAGAGCAGCGAGAGCGTTACGGGCAATTTAACGCAGAACTAAAACAAAGCACTCAACGCCAACAAGTGCTCAATCAGCAGTTAAATGAAAGCCAGCAAGCCCATGTTTTACTTAATCAGCATTTAATAACCAGCGAGCAAGCGCTTAAAGGCAACGAGTACGCACTTAACCAAGCGCGTTTAAGAGCCAGCGAAAACGTAGAGCATTTACGCACTGAGCTTCGCCCTAATGAGCCTTGTTTAGTGTGCGGCGCAACTGAGCACCCGTATGCGGCAAATCAAAATCAGCAATTAAATAACTTAATTACTGATTTTGAAAATGCTTTTAATGCCGCTAAAAAGCAATTTGACCATGCACAAAGCGAGCTGCATAAGCATCAAACTCAACATGCCGTATTAACTGCTGAACACGGACAACTTGAGCAAGTAATACAAACGGCAAAAGCCAAACAGCTCGACATTAAAAATACCATGCAAGGCGCACGTAGTGAGCTTAACGACTTAACGCCTGATCAGCTTGAAGTGACTTATAATCAATTAACGCAGCAAAAAGCGCAATACTTTGAGCAGCAAAAACGCCAACGTACACTGCAAACTAAAGTAAATGAGCTGCAGGTAGCACTTAAAGCAGAGCAGCAAGCACAACAGCAACTTAGTAATAAACACCTTGAGCTTACACACAATCAAAACCAGTTAACGAGTAAGCATAGCGAGCTAAGTGCGCAAATTAACGAGCTGGGTACAACGCTCAATAATCAATTTGAAAACAGTGGTTTTTGGCAGCAATTACAAGCCAATACGCTTGAACTTACCGAGCTGAACGAGCAGGTTACGCAGTATCAGCAAACTCAAACGCAACTTGAACAAAGCCAAAAGCGCCAAGACACAGCTAGTGAGCAAATAAAGCAGCTTACCCCGCTTGTTAGTAAAAGCGAGCAATCATTAAAAGCACTTAATGAAGAGCTTGTAAAAGCTAAAGCGCTATTAGACGCTGTAAAAAGTGAGCGCTTGGCTTTATTTAATAATGAGCAAATAAGCGCAGACGACTACCAAGCAAAAATTATAAGTGAGCAAGAGCAAAGCCAAACGCAAGTTCAAGCGAGTCAAAAAGGCTATGACGACGCTATAAAACAACGAGATGAGCACGCTATAACGCTTAAAAATGTAGAGCAACGCTTGCTTGAAAACAGCCAAGAGCTAGCAACGCTTGAGGCACGTTATAACCAGTGGTTTACTGACTTTAAAGCGCAATACAGCAATGCAACGCATGAACAGGTCAAAATTTTACTAACGCTCAGTAGCGAGACTATTAAAGCGCATTTAAATCAACACGAGCAGTTAACTCAAGCGTTAACAGATGCAAATGCCGCATTAAAACAGCAGCAACTTACACTTGAAAAACACAACAGTAGCGATAAACCAACACAAAGTGCAGAGGCTTTAAGTACGCAATTAAGCAGCTTAAATGAGCAACAAACGCAGCTGCAAAATTCATTACTAGCAACTAATACCGCTATTGAGCAACACAACCAAAATGCGAAAGCGCTTGAAGGCAAACAAGCTGAGTTAACTACGCTTAAAACACAGGTAGAGCAGTGGCACTTGCTTAATAAAGTATTGGGCGATGCAACGGGTAAAACCATGCGTAACTTAGCACAAACACAAACGTTAAAAATATTACTGCACTATGCCAACAGCCACTTAAAAACACTAAACAAACGCTACGAATTAACCGCCATAGCGCAAACGCTCGACATTGCTATTATCGACCGCGACATGGCCGACGAGCAACGCTCTGTTAATACACTCTCAGGCGGTGAATCGTTTTTAGTATCGCTAGCGCTTGCGCTTGGTTTAGCATCGCTTTCATCAAACAAAGTACAAATCAATTCTTTGTTTATTGACGAAGGGTTTGGTACGTTAGACAGCGAAACCCTAAGCATTGCAATGGACGCTTTGGATTCTTTGCAAGCACAGGGCAGAAAAGTAGGCGTTATTTCGCACGTTAGCGAAATGAGTGAACGCGTAGCCACGCAAGTACATGTAAGTAAAAGACCAGGTGGATACTCCACCGTTGAAGTTTTATAACAAATTAGTAGGAGTTTAAAGTGCCAACATTTACAGGCGAAGAAGCAACTCAGTACGATAGCCGCATTACCCGTTTAGTACCTGGTTACGAGCTATTACATCAACTTACTAATGCACAATTACAAGCAACGCTGAGCGACAATGCACATGTTTTAGTAGTAGGGGCAGGCACAGGCAAAGAAGTACTTGCACTGGCTGCACTAAACCCTACATGGCAATTTACTGCGCAAGATACATCAGCCGATATGCTTGCTATCGCACAGCAGCAATTTGATGAACAAGGCATAACAAACCGAGTGACTATTCATAGCGGTTCAGTTGAGACGTTAAACACACAAGCTGATGCCGTTTTATGTTTACTCGTTATGCATTTTTTAGAAGATAACGGCGATAAAAAAGAGTTATTAAAAGCAATTAAAGGAAGCCTTAAAAAAGACGCAAACCTTTATATTGCCGATTTAATGCGCCCCGAAACTTCATTTGAGCGCGAAGCCCAGCTTACAACGTGCGCGCAATTGGGTTTAACCGAAACAGGTAAAACACAAACAGGGCACGACTTAGAAAATGAGTTTTACCCGCTTGATAGAATGCGCTTTAGCGAACTGCTAAATGAGTGCAAATTTGGCATTCCGAAGCTGTATTTTAAAGCGTTAGGTTTTAGTGGGTATGTAGTTTAACGTTGTATTAAATTTGTACAATACCAAACAAGCTAAATAAGCACTCGCTCTTTAGCTTCAATTGAAACACCGAACTAACAAGTTCGGTGTTTTACATAAACCTTGCTACAAACTATTACAACTTCTAACAGCAACCCACAAAAATCACACATATTTTTCGTTTCTTTAAGTCTATTATTTTCACCATCAATATGACTGATACCAATAATTAATCAGACCTCAGGTTAGTTAAGTTGGTACTAAAGAGAAACATTATGAAAAAATATTTAATCGCTGTATTACTACTCTCTGGTTGTGCTTCACAAGGTGTTGACCGTAACAATCAAAATCATATCGTTAAGCGCTACTATGCATCATTGCAATCAGTTCAAAAAGTGACTCTCTCATCAGAGGTGGGAACAGGTATTGCTGCTGGGGCAGGGTTTGGTTTAGTTGATAGCTTAGATGGTAATACTGAAGACATGGTGGGTGGAGCAATCGTTGGTGGCCTAGTTGGAGGTTTGTTTACTGCTCTATTTGAAGGCGGTAACACAGCATATCAATATAATTTATATGCCGCTAAAGAAGGGGAGTTTACTGTTATTCAAAAACAAAAACTCGATAACAGTACGCAATGTGTAGTAGTAAACGCAGGCGAAAAAGTAATGCTTGAGCCTGTAGACAATAAATATTGTACACCAAACCTAATCACCAATAAAACGGCTGGTATTTAATAGTATTAGCCATTTTATTTAAGATTATTTAAGAGCTCAGTAACTCGTTAAGCATTTAAAATACAACCTAGTGAGAGATAGAATCTTGAACGCCCTCCAGTGCTGAGCACTGCATATTACTTGACTATTTTATGCGGTTTAATCTATTAAGCTTTATTTGCATGGGCTGATATATTAGCCCCGCAGATTCAGAAATATCTCCTACACGTTCGAACCCGTAATTAAGATAAGCTTGTACCGAAGTTAAAGAGGCACTTACTGTTATTGTGTCACTTCTAGCATGTGCGAGCACTCTTAAAATCAACGATTTACCGATCCCCTTTTTTTGACAACTAGGTGCAACAAAAAGCATCGCAATATGACGACCGGCTTTGAGCTCTATAAACCCAACTACCTTACTATTACTCTCGTAAACATACATTTCATTGTCTGCCGCCATACGAGTTTCTAAATTGTCTAAAGATATAATGCTTTGAAACGTCTTAATACCTTCAGCTTGAAGTGTAGGTGCCACAGAGCTCATAAATGCATCAGCACATACAGTTCTAATGGAATATAGATCCATTGAGCAAACTTTTCTTATAAACATTACAGAGCCTTTTAAACTTAACTAATTTTAAAAACTATTTTTTCTTATAGCTAAACCATATCCGAGTTTATTTATTGATTCAATTACTTAGTTGTCTCTACATTAGGATGTGGTTATTCCCCATAAATAGGCTCTGCCTTGCCTAAACACCAAACAGTCTGCTGCAACATCAATCACGAAAGGTCAACACGCCATAATCTCTTTTAGCGCATCCAACGCAGCTTGTGCTTTGTCTGTTTGTACAAAAATATGGTCGTGATAAAACGCAGCGACTACATTAGCACTTATATTATGCTCAGTTAGCTTTGCAGATACTGCAGCGGTTAAACCGACTGCCTTTAAGCTTGAATGTACGTTAAGGGTAATTAAATTATATTTACCTTCGTAGGTAATACCTGCTTTATCGGCGGTTTCAGCTTTTAAAATAAGGGTTAGCCCTTCTTCTTCAACATAAGTAGCAAGTGGCTCTAAATGAGCATAGTCAGCCAATTTCCCTGCTAAGCAACAAAAAATATACTCGCCTTGCTTAAGCGCTGGCTGCATTGATTTTAATAATTCGTTTAACTCTAAAATTCCGGCCATGGTCGTTCCTTACAATGTGTTATTTAACCTGAACTCTGGTTAAGATATTTACTCACACATTGAATTATTTTGATATTTAAATTTATTTTCTCTAGCCAGAGATTTTCAGCTAAAGCAAGGCGAATTTACGCGTCAAT
>NZ_PNDU01000209.1:0-8912 GCF_005886635.1 Pseudoalteromonas sp. S558
ACCCTAGTTTGAACAAATTTTAATCCGCAAAGATCAACAGACCCTAAATTAATGATCTATTATAGCGACAATAAAATAGCTCAATAACAAGGCTAAAATTATGATACATAGTTGTTCTACATAAATAATTTTTAACGTAGTTAGTGAGTTATTTAATACGCTAAAGTGATCATGTTTTAATAAGATTGGTATAATTCGCACTATTAGGGTAGCGTTGTTATCGCGTCCTATTGCAAGCCCTGTATTTATAGGGCTTGCATTTAGCGCTTTGATGCAAACCAGTCCTCAATTTTCATAATATTTTATATTCCACTGTAAAACACCCCACTTTCAACTCAAAATACCTCTTTAACACATTGAAATATAATGACTTATATATATTTATTAAATATAAATTGCTGCGTTTAAAAAACCGATTATAATCCAGCTGCTTTTTGTTTAAAAAGCGCTAACTTTTTGGAGCGTTAAATGGGTGATTTAATCGGGATTAGTTTGTTGATCTTGATCAGTGCGTTGTTTGCTATGTCTGAAATAGCAATTGCAGCGTCGCGAAAAATAAAACTGCGAGTAATGGCAGATGAAGGTAACGTAAAGGCGGCTGCGGTATTAAAACTGCAAGAAAATCCAGGCGCTTTTTTTGCGATGATCCAAATAGCGCTCAATGCAATTGCTATATTAGGTGGCATTGTGGGCGAGCAGGCCTTATCGCCGTACGTTGAAAGTGTGTTGGTGTTATTTTACCAAGGTCCACACTTAGAGAAAATTAGCTTTTTATTCTCGTTTTTTACTATTACCTCACTATTTATTCTGTTTGCTGATTTAATGCCAAAGCGTTTAGCGATGATTATGCCAGAAGCGGTGGCTGTGAGAGTGGTTACAATAATGCGTTGGGTGACCTTTGCATTGACTCCTTTGGTGATGTTTTTTAACGGGGTCACTAATTTTGTATTGCGGTTGTTCAAAGTCCCTGCTGAGCGAGAAGATAATGTAACAACCGAAGACATTGTCGCTATGATGGATGCGGGTGCGGCGTACGGCAGTTTACAAAAACAAGAATATGAATTAATAGGTAATGTGTTTGACTTAGAAGCGCGGTTTTTATCGAGCGTAATGACTCCTCGCGACCAAATTGTTTATTTTGATTTGAAAGAATCTAGCCATGATATTGCAACTAAAATTATTGATCATCCTCATAATCACTTTTTAGTGGTGTCAGGGAACTTAGATAAGTTGCATGGCTCAGTTGAATCAAAAGATATTTTACGACAAGTCCTTAAAGGTGAAGCGGCTAATATCAATGATGAGCTGATTGATACAGATGTTTTTTACTTGCCCGAAACACTGAGTTTGTCTGAGGCGCTAAATGCCTTTAAAAGTGCAGCTAAACCGTTTGCCGTTGTTGTTAATGAATATGCTTTATCGGTAGGCATCGTTACTGTAAAGGATTTAATGAAAGGCTTTATGGGGGATTTGATCACCCACCAAGGTGACGAATTGATAATAGCGCGCGATAAAGACTCTTGGTTAGTAGATGGTTTAACACCAATCACAGATTTAGCAAAAGTATTAGATATAGAAGAATTTCCTGAACAAATGCACTACGAAACGGTTGCTGGTTTCTTAATTTACACCATGAAGCGCATTCCCAAACGCGCTGAGCATTTAACCTATGCCGGTTTTAAATTTGAAGTTGTTGACGTTGAAGGGATAAGGGTAGAGCAGTTACTTGTATCAAGAGTCATATCCTCAGCCGCAATAACTCAATAAACTTGATGTAATTGCGATACTCGTTATTTATAAGCCAAGCCACGCTTGGCTTTTTTTATGTCGGTAATATCAATTGGCATAAGCTTTGAACAAATTAAATAGCCTGAGTTCAGGTTAGTTAAAATTTTACCTTGTTATTAACATGATTTTCTTACCTCAAAATAGTCCACTACATCCCATGTTATTTGACCAACCCCACGGTTCCATAACAAATAATTTCCTTCCAAATCTTATTACAAATCCGGAAAAATAATAAATGTAAATTTGTGTAAAAAGTGATTGATTAACATATATTAATAGTTGAATTTAATTTAGAATGATCGTTCACTCTAAATTAAAGGTATTTACCATGCAGCGTTCCCGCATTGCTTTATTTGTATTATCGGTTCTTGCCGGTTCTGTTATTTTAACTGGTTGCGATCAGGCGGTAGAGCAGTCACAAGCTTCAGCACCTCAAGCTGTCCCTGTGGGCGTAGTGACCCTTAAAAGCCAATCACTTACTTTAAAAAAAGAACTGCCTGGACGTATTAGCGCTTTTCAAATTGCTGAAATTCGTCCCCAAGTAAGTGGTATTGTGCAATCGCGTTTATTTGTCGAAGGTAGGCAAGTTGAGCAAGGTCAAGCGCTTTATCAAATTAACCCTGCCACATTTGAAGCTGATTTAGCGGCCAGTGAAGCCGCCGTTGCACGTGCACAGGCAAGTATTGCAAGCAGTAAATCTAAAGCATCACGCTATAGTGAACTTTTAAAAATAAAAGCGGTAAGTCAGCAAGATTTTGATGAAGCAGATGCCACATACAAACAAGCAAATGCCGAATTACTAACGGCAAAGGCCCAATTGAAATCAGCGCAAATAAACCTTGATTACAGCCATGTGTCGTCACCTATTAGTGGCCAAATTAGCAAATCAAGCGTAACGGTTGGTGCGTTAGTTAGCGCTAACCAAACAATGGCTTTAGCCACTGTGACACAATTAGACCCGATTTATGTTGATTTAACACAATCGAGTAACGAGTTAACGCAACTTAAAAAAGCGATCGCTTCAGGCGCTTTAAGTGTTGATTCTACGAGCCAAGCAGACGTTGAACTAATGATGGAAGATGGTTCAGTGTATTCTCATAAAGGCACTTTACAGTTCTCAGAAGTCACTGTTGATCCAAGCACTGGCTCGGTAACGTTACGCGCTAAATTCCCCAATCCAGAAAAGTTATTACTACCTGGCATGTATGCACGTGCATCAATTATCGAAGGTGTTAAAGCGGATGCTATTTTAGTGCCGCAACGTGGTGTTAGTCGTAATTCTAAGGGGGAACCAACAGTAATGGTTGCTAGCAAAGAGGGGATTGCTGAAAGTAGAGTATTAAAAATAGATCGCTCAGTTGGCGCTAGTTGGTTAGTAACTGCGGGATTAAGCGAAGGCGACCAGTTAATTGTTGAAGGGCTGCAAAAGATTCGTCCAGGTGTTCCTGTTAATCCTTCAGAAGTTCAATCGTCTGGTACCGCCGGTAAAGCGCAATAACGGAGAATTTCAATGTCACGATTTTTTATCGATAGACCAATATTTGCTTGGGTACTTGCTATTGTAGTGATGCTCGCAGGTATCTTAGCTATTAATAGTTTACCTATTGCGCAGTATCCATCTATTGCACCACCGGCTATTAGCATAACAGCAAATTACCCAGGTGCATCTGCGCAAACTCTTGAAGACTCTGTTACACAAGTAATAGAGCAAAAAATGAAAGGATTAGATGGCTTGCTATATATGTCATCTACATCAGAGTCCAGCGGTTCAGCTTCGCTAACCCTGACGTTTAGTGCGGGCACTGATCCAGATATTGCGCAGGTTCAAGTACAAAATAAATTGGCGACAGCAACCCCTCTTTTACCTGAAGAAGTACAAAGGCAAGGTGTGGTTGTGGCAAAATCTGCAGACAGCTTCCTGCTTGTCGTTGGATTTGTGTCGCAAGATGGCAGCATGAATAATATTGACATTGGTGATTATGTTTCATCAAATGTGCAAGACATAGTATCGCGTGTCAATGGTGTGGGTGAAGCGCAATTATTTGGTTCACAATATGCTATGCGAATTTGGCTAGACCCTGCCAAGTTACAAAACTTTAAACTTACGCCAGCAGATATTAGCGCGGCAATTAGCGCGCAGAATGCTCAAGTATCGGCCGGTCAATTAGGGGGTATGCCTGCGGTTTCTGGGCAACAGCTTAATGCAACGGTGACGGCGCAAAGTCGATTACAAACGGCCGAACAGTTTGAACAAATATCAGTTAAAACTAACAGCGATGGCTCAGTTGTTCGCCTTGAAGATGTAGCAAGAGTTGAGCTTGGTGGAGAAAACTACGGTGTTATAGCACGTTTTAATGGTAAACCTGCATCAGGCCTAGGTGTAAAACTAGCCAGTGGTGCAAATGCCCTTGATACCGCTCAAGGTGTTAAAGATGCACTTAAAGAGTTAGAGCCCTTTTTTCCAGAAGGTTTACAAACAGTGATCCCCTACGATACAACACCGTTTGTATCGCTATCGATAGAAAAAGTAATACATACGCTAATTGAAGCCGTTGTGTTGGTTTTCGTCGTGATGTATTTGTTCTTACAAAACTTTAGAGCAACGCTCATTCCTACCATTGCGGTGCCTGTGGTTTTACTTGGTACATTTGGTATTTTATACGCATTTGGGTATTCCATTAACACATTAACGATGTTTGCGATGGTGCTTGCTATTGGTTTATTGGTAGATGATGCGATTGTTGTTGTTGAAAACGTTGAACGACTCATGACGGAAGAGAAGCTCTCAGCGCTTGAAGCCACGCGTAAATCAATGGATGAGATAAAAGGCGCTTTAGTCGGTATTGCTATGGTGCTTTCAGCCGTATTTATACCAATGGCATTTTTTAGTGGCTCGACGGGTGTTATTTATCGTCAGTTTTCTATTACGCTTGTATCGGCTATGGGGTTATCGGTTTTAGTCGCGCTTATTTTAACGCCTGCTTTATGTGCAACGCTTTTAAAGCCGAGTCACGTTCATAACGATAGTTCTTTTATTGGTAAGTTTTTCTCTGGATTTAACCGTGGATTTGATAAAACAAACGCCGGTACACAAAACTTTGTGAGCCGTATGCTTACGCATTCTAAGCGTTACTTACTTATTTATGGCGTAATTGTTGGCGGTATGGTGTATGTGTTTTCAAGCTTGCCTACGGCATTTTTACCAGATGAAGACCAAGGTATTTTGTTTAACCAAGTCATGCTGCCAGCAGGTTCAACAACAGGGCAAACACTTGAAGTTGTAAAAAAAGTAGAAAATCATTACCTAAACGATCAAGCTGAAGCTGTGAATGGTATTTTTAGCGTTATTGGCTTTAGCTTTGCGGGATCTGGACAAAACTCAGCACTTGGCTTTGTTAATTTAAAACATTGGGATGAACGCCAACGTGACGACTTATCGGTCAACGCAGTTGCAGGAAAATCAATGGGTTACTTCTCTACAATAAAAGAAGCCTTTGTATTTGCATTTCCACCGCCTGCGATTGTTGAGCTTGGTACCGCTAACGGATTTAATTTGTTTTTACAAGACCGTGTGGGCCTTGGTCATGAAGGCTTACTGGCCGCTCGTAACCAATTATTAGGGTTGGCTAGCCAAAGTCCTATTTTGGCAGGTGTTCGTCCAAACGGACAAGAAGACATGCCAGAGCTACAGTTAGATATAGACTTGGCAAAAGCGCAAGCACTTGGTTTATCGCAAGGTGATATAAACAGTACGCTTTCTACCGCGTGGGGAAGTAGTTATGTAAATGACTTTATTGACCGTGGGCGCGTTAAAAAAGTATACCTACAAGGTGAAGCTGAAGCACGCATGGTCCCTGAGGATTTGAATAAGTGGTATGTACGTAATAACAACGGTGACATGGTCCCATTTTCAGCTTTTGCGAGTTCATATTGGTCTTATGGTTCACCGCGACTAGAGCGTTACAATGGTTTTTCTGCTATGGAAATCCAAGGGAGTGCGGCGCCAGGTTACAGTACCGGTCAAGCAATGGATGAGATGGAGCGTTTAGTGAAAAAGCTACCAAATGGCTTTGCATCTGAGTGGTCAGGTATTTCTTTTCAAGAGCGCTCAAGTGGCGGGCAAGCGCCGATGTTATATGGTATTTCCCTATTGTTTGTATTTTTATGCTTGGCAGCTTTATACGAAAGCTGGTCTGTACCATTTGCAGTAATGCTTATCGTGCCACTGGGTATATTTGGGGCAATTATGGCGGCGTTAATGGGTGGATTATCCAATGATATTTACCTACAAGTTGGTTTATTAACCACCATAGGGTTGGCGTCCAAAAATGCAATATTAATTGTTGAGTTTGCAATTCATCAGATGGACGAAGGGCTTGGTTTGGTTGACGCTGCAATTGCTGCTGTACGCCTTCGTTTGCGTCCAATTTTAATGACCTCAATGGCCTTTATTTGTGGTGTTATACCGCTTGCCATTGCATCTAGCGCTGGCTCTGGTGCACAAAATGCATTGGGTATTTCAATTATTGGTGGCACGCTTGCCTCATCAATTTTGGTTGTGGTATTTGTGCCGTTGTTTTTTGTATTAGTTCGCCGTGTATTTCCCCGCAAAGCAGACGGCGTTGCGAAGGAAAGTGCAGAATGAGATTAAAAAACGTCAATCTTAAAACATTGAGTTTAAGTGCAATTACAGTCGTTATCTTAAATGGTTGTCAGCTCGCACCCGAACAAGCAAAGTTAGTGTTACCAGTACCCGATGCATATGCATCGGATACTGGGCAAGCAACAGTGACTTCTTTAAAGTGGCAACAGTTTTTTAGCGATGAAAAATTACAAACACTAATAGCGCAAAGTATTAAGCATAATAAAGATATGCAAATAGCCGTACTTAATGTGCAGCGCGTGCGTGGTTTATATCAAATTGAAGACTCTGCACTGTACCCTTCACTGGATTTTAATGGCGCAGGGACTCGCCAGCGTTTGCCTGCTGACTTATCGAGTGGAAATAACCCGACAATTAGCTCTCAATATAGCACAACGGTAGGAATTACATCGTACGAGTTGGATATTTGGGGAAAAGTGCGTAATCAATCAGCGCAAGCATTGCAAAATTTATACTCAACTGAGCTTAGTCAATACAGTACACAAGTGTCGCTGGTGGCTGAACTTGCTAATGCATGGCTAAATTACGCCACGGATCAACAGTTGTTAGCACTTGCCCAAGAAACGCTAAGTTCTCAGCAGGAGTCACTGTCACTGACCCAAAAAAGCTTTGATTTGGGTGCAGCTTCAAAAATTACCCTTGAGCAACTAAGAAGTACAGTCGCGACTGCAAAAGTAGATATTGCAACATACAAACGTTTATTGAAACGCGATAAAAATGCACTGGATTTACTTGTAGGCAAACCTGTAGCGAATAACTTACTGCCAAGTGAATCATTACATTCACTTTTAAGTTTACCATCAGTACCCGTTGGATTACCGTCCGACTTATTAACGCAGCGCCCTGATATTAAAGCTGCTGAGCATCTGTTATTAGCTGCAAATGCGAATATAGGGATTGCTAAGGCTGCTTTTTATCCGAGTATTAGTTTAACGGCCAATGCAGGCAGTGCGTCTAGTGAATTGAGTGGTTTATTTGATTCAGGCTCAGGAACATGGAGTTTTGTACCATCGGTGAGCTTACCAATTTTTAATATGGGCCGAAATCAGGCTCGATTAGATGTGGCAAAAGCGGATCAAGAAATTGCATTGGCTACCTACCAGCAAAAAATTCAACAGGCTTTTCGTGAAGTAGCAGATGCATTAGCTGATACAGAAGGTTATCAAGAGCAGTTAACAGCGCTTGATATGTTACTACAAAGCCGCCAATCAACGTTTGATTTGTCGCAAGCGCGCTACGACAACGGTGCGGACAGTTACTTGCAAGTACTTGATGCACAAAGAACCTGGTACAGCGCGCAGCAACAGCACATTGTGGGACAGCAAGCATTACTTGCAAGTCAAATCAGCTTGTACAAAGTTGTAGGTGGTGGTTGGAACCAGCACCTTAATTAGTCAAGCGCTGTAATATAAATAGTTGCACTTAAGCTCATGTGCAGCTGTTTAATTGCGTATAAGATTTAAATAGGTGTTTATATTTTTCAGTTAACTATGTTCATATTGCGCACTTAACTGTTTGTTAAAATATCTATTGTCGGATCAGTCGATTCGGTATTGGAGTTTCGTATGAAAACTAAAAGACACACAGATCCAGCACTCGCAGAGGCGCGCCGTCAGCAAGTACTGACTGCTGCGGCCGATTGTTTTCGCCGTAAGGGGTTTCATGCTGCAGGCATGGCTGAAATATCAAGAATGGCGGGAATGAGTGCAGGCCATATATATAATTACTTTGAAAGCAAAGAAGCGATCATAGAAAGCATTATTGAAAAAGATATGGAAGAAATGTTTTCAATATTTGAGGGTTTTGAAGGACAGCCGCAAGACACACTAACAGTACTACTTAATGGTTTAAATATAGGTGTGCAAAGGCATATGGATACTGATACAGGTGCCTGTGCGGTTGAGTTGGAAATGCTTGCAGAAGCGGGGCGAAACAACAAAGTAGCTACTTTATTACGTGATGCTGACACTCAGGCACGTAATAAAATGCGCCAGCTACTGACAAGTGAACGCAGTGCAATTAAAGATATTGATGAAGTGGAGTTAGAAAGCCGCATTAATGTTATTTTTTCTGTTATGGCGGGGTTATTACTGAGAAAAGTACTTTATCCCGAATTAACAGAAGAAACCGTTTTAATCGCACTTCGCCCAGCAATGAAAACATTGCTAATGCCATTTGAATCACATTAGTTTAAGGCCTGTTTATCTTTCGAAGTTAAATTTGCAGCAGACTATTTGGTAGTTATACCAATTGCATTAAATTAGAGAACTATTATAGCGATAAGAAAATAGCGCAATAACAAGGCTAAAACTATGATATATAGTTGTTCTCTATAAATAATTTTTAACGTAGTTAGTGAGTTATTTAATACGCTAGAATGATCATGTTTTTAAAAAAATTGGTTTTAGTCAAGCATTTAACTATTTATCTTGATACGTCTACAAAATAACCTCACTCATTT
>NZ_PNDU01000021.1:0-2761 GCF_005886635.1 Pseudoalteromonas sp. S558
GCTTTATACCAAACTGCATAAATCTTTGATCAATTTAACGAATTAAATTGCACTATAACGTCGTTAAAAATTTTTTATTTAGAACAACTAGATATAAAAGTTTTTGCCTAGTTCTTGCATAATTTTCTTAACGTTAAATAGACCCAATATATATGCAGATTGGTATAAAATAAAAACGGCACATAAAAATGTGCCGTTTTAAAAACTTAATAAAGTTTAATAAATAGAGTCTATATTATAGCTGCCAGTTTACAGATAGGCCGTAGTTACGTGGTGCACCGTAGTAACCTTGTGCCCAATATAGGCTGTTTAAGTATTTTTCGCCTGTGGTGTTATTTATATTAAATGTTACACCTATATTGTCAGTAATTTCGTAAGTGGCCATTAAATCAAGTAACCCGTATGCATCTTGATTTGTGGTAACAGCCGCCATACCGTTAGCATCTTTAACTTGAACGCGGCTAGTTGAATCCTGCCAGCGGTAATTTGCGCCAAACGATAAACCATCAACTAACGGAACTTGGTAAGTTGCTGCCACTTTAAGTTGGTTTTCTGGTGTGTAGTCTTTTACTAGGTCATCACCATCAATACTTAAATTACTGAAGCTAATACTTGCACTTAAATCGTCTGTAAACTTACCACTTAGTTCGACTTCAAAGCCGTTACTGTTAATCCCATCGGCTGCATAATAACGTGTATCACCAGGTACGGAATTAGGAAGAGCAACAGCAAGGCCATCTTGTTTTGCATCAAAATAAGCAAAGGTTACAAACAATTGATCGTCAAGAAGCTGCGCTTTAACACCTATTTCACTACTTTTACCAGTAATAGCCGGAAGTTGATTCGCATTTATATCAAGCTCTTTTTGCGGTACAAATGTTTCTGTGTAGCTTGCATATGCAGATAACGTATCACTGAAGTCATACACGGTACCTATGTATGGTATTAACTCTGAGTCACTGCGTGTTTGAGACACGCTATAAGCTGTACCTTTTGTTTCCCAATCAGTATAACGCACGCCAGCAAGTAGGCTTAGCGGTTCACTTAATTTAAGGCGTGTAGATATATAAGCTGATTTTTGTTCGTTAGTTATATCACTCCCATTTTCACTATCAGCAAGGGTTGCCTCTGGCATTACGCCATCCCATGTTTTAAGAGATGGCATTGCTGGAAAGCCATTACCTGTAGTGTAATCGTAAAGCGACAGGTCTTTGTAATCCATTTTTGCTTGGCTAACACCAAACGATAGGTCGTGCTCTTGGCCAAATAAATCAAATTTACCACTGGCATATAAATCAAATAAATCGTGTTTATCACTATAATCATAGCGGCTTGCAAAACCTTTCAAACCAATTTCAGTGTCTTTGTTGGGCGTCCCTTGCACGTAAAACAATTCCGATTTTTGATCATTTTTAACATGAGCATAACGCGCTCTAGCCACCCATGTTGCTGATAAGTTTTGCTCAAGTGTTACATATACTTGCTCTGCACTGTTATCCCAGTAAGACCAATCGGCAGCAGTGCTGGTTGATTCGTCATAGTCAGTAGGTGTGCCATCTGTGTAATAAAGAGGAAGTGCGCCCCAAAGCGGGCTGTCGGCATCTTTTTGTTGATTCACGTAATTAACGCTAAGCGATGTACTGTCTGTTAATTTGCCTTCGTAGGCTAAATATACAATCGTTTTATCTGTCTCATAACGATCGAGGTAAGAGTCAGCTTTTTGTTTTGTAAATACCGCACGTACAGCATGTTCGTCATTTATTGGTGTAGATACATCTAAATCTAAACGTTTTTTATTCCACGAACCATAAGAAGCAGATGCATTAGCTTGCGTTGTATATGTTGGTTTTTTTAACACCATGTTGACGGTCGCTGAAGGATTACCTGCACCTGTCATTAAACCGTTTGCTCCACGCACAATTTCAACGCGGTCATAAATTGATGTATCAAGGCTGCCTTGAATAGAGCCTGAACTTTGCGGAATGCCTAAGCCATCAACTTGGAAATTGGTGATTTCAAAACCACGAGCTTTAAAATAAGTACGGTCAGTTTCTATTTGTTCTACCGTTACACCTGGTGTGCTTTCTAATACAGAATTAATATCGTCTAGTGAAAAGTCGTCCATTAGGGCACGTGAAACAACTGAGATTGACTGCGGCGTTTCTTTTATTGTTAAGCCTAATTTTGTAGCCGATTGTGCTTCTTCTGTGATGTAGTTTTTATGATGCTGGCCATAGACTGCAATTTTTTCGAGAGGTTCATCTTTTGCTTTCACTTCATCTGCAAAAGCATAACCAGATAGAATTAAAGAAGTAGCAAAGCTTAGTTTAGATAAACGCAAAACTTGAGGGGACGACATGAGTTTTTCCAATTAGTTCAAAAGAAGTGCGTAATTTAATCTAAATGATATTGATTTGCAATTGCGTTTTGTTGTTTTTATCCATAATTTTTTCAATGTCATATATAAAAGCTAACTCTAACTTTAATCACGTTCATAAAAAAACGGCCGAAGCCGCTTAAAGGAAGTAAACAGTTTTTACTTAACTTGAGCTCTGGTTAAGAGATTTACTAAAATATTGAATCATGGTGATATTTAAATTTATTTTCTCTAGCCAGAGATTTTCAGTGAAAACAAGGCGAATTTACGCGTCAATAGCTGGCCTATTGCAAGTAAATTCAACGCAGTTAGCACTGAAAATAGCTGCTCGAGATAGATTTTTTTTTTAGAAATCATGGTATTTAGTTTGTTGAAATTTATTTG
>NZ_PNDU01000210.1:0-1265 GCF_005886635.1 Pseudoalteromonas sp. S558
CATAAAACCATCCCATCGTTCCTTTTCCTCGCTGGGCTATTCCATCAAAGGTTTTGTGTCTTGGAATACGAATATTGTGGCAGACCTTAATAGATGTAGAGTCAATGAATTCAACGCCTGTGGGTTTACCTTTAAGTGAAGTGAAATAGGCGCACATTGGCACAATTACTCTCGGCATAACGGCTAAAAATCGTGTGTAACTGAGTAAGTTAGGAAATTCACTTTTGTACATAAGTGATACATAACCAAGGTAGTAATTTTTGAAATCACGATGATGTGACATGTGAAAACTAATAACAATAGTCATAATTTCACTGGTCGTCATACGCCCTGCTCGCTGACGTTTTTGGGTGCCATCTTCGAGTAATTGTTTTTTCCATTGGGGTATAAATACTTTGCAAAAATCATCGACATCGCAAAACAATTCAACTAATTTAATCATGCCTGTTCCTTGTTTATCCAATCGTTCTTGGTCGAAAGATCGGATCTCGGAACAGGCATTTAGTTCAATTTCTTAAACGAGATTCAGGTTAATTAACCTGAGCTTTGGTTAAGATATTTACCAATATATTAAATTATAATGATATTTAAATTTACTTTTCGCTAGCCAGAGATTTTCAGTAAAAATAAGGCGAATTTACGCATCAATAGCGGGGCTATTGTTAGTAAATTCAATGTAGTAAGAGCTAAAAATAGCTGCTTGAGATAGATTTACTATCTAGAGTTCAGGTTAACTATCCTAATAGCTCTTTTAAATTCAAGATGGCTAATTGAATTGGCTTCATAATAAATAAATGAGTAAACATTAAATTTAGCTGATATTTAACATCTTATACTTTCTATTAAGCCTCAACGGCCACAGACTTAAATAGTTCCATTTTTTAACCGTACTAAATTCACGTAAAACATAGCAAGTCAATTCAGGAGTGGTCTTTGTATTTGCCTTATCTAATTGTTACTCCTTATAAAGGAGTAATTCGAATTTTGTGTAGCGGTATAGATCATTTATTAATGAATAGGATTCGAATGGATCCCATTTCGAAAGGGTGATCATGGCTTTTAATACTCGTTTTACATTAACTAGCTATATAAACTAGTAAAGACATACTGTTTAGTGTTGTTTTTGACCGTTTAGCTCAAATACTCAGCGAACAGCACATTATTTCAAGTTTTCTTCAAAAAAGGGTTGATCTGTTTTCGGATCTCCCTATAATGCGACCCCACTGAAAAGTGAGAGGTCAACGCGCATCGTACAACTCCTAGCC
>NZ_PNDU01000211.1:0-372 GCF_005886635.1 Pseudoalteromonas sp. S558
TTTATAAAGCGCTGTTGTTTAGGGCTGTAGTAGCGATAGCGGTTGTAATGCAGGCCACTCTCTTCATCTAAATATTGTCCTTGAAAACGGATTGGCTGAGTGAAAGACTCTTCTTTATTTGATTCTGCTTTTAACTCTTCATAACCATACGCATCGGCTTGGTTTTCCCAAACGACTTCTGCTTTGTTGTTTGTCACAAAACGTGGTGTATTAAGCTGGTCTAGGTGGTAGTAGTAAACCTCACCTTGTTTAATTAGCGCAACAGGGTGAAATTGATTTGGCAGGTTGATATACGGTGTTTGTCAAACTAGTTGTCGCGATCACTACGTTATGCACTCTCCACGTTGACGATTTCACGTTCGGGGTTTAGGT
>NZ_PNDU01000212.1:0-2545 GCF_005886635.1 Pseudoalteromonas sp. S558
TTAGTATCAATCAAACTTACTTGTCGCTTTCTTGCAATTGCCATAAGACACCCTGCTCATTTCTCATACTAACAAAAACCTAGTACTTAGTTCGCCAAACTGCAAAAATTAGGGTGGGTGTCTAGTTTATTTCCCACTATTTAAAGTGGGTGCCTTTGTTACTTTATTTTCTCTAAATTCAACATAATGAAAGTAGATGTATGAAGTCAAGATTTGACCCCATTGGCTTGTTGAGTTATTCTGGTTGCTGACATTGAAGAGTCCTTTTCTTTAGTGTCATATTATTTAAGTACAACGTGTTCGTAGTGAACTAACACCTACTCATTGGAGTGGGTGCTTGGTTACTTCTTCTTATTTAATTTATTTCCTAGTCAACTTAATGGTTTACGATTTTTTAGGATTGTTTGACTTACGCCTTCCACTTCAAACTTTTTGAGCAATCTCGCTATTCCATGTTGTTTTTCAAAGTCGATTTCTTTTTGGTAAAGCGGGAATAATCTATAAATATTTACAGGATCATTGTTATAGCTAATTTTCTCTTCTATTAGTAAAGCAATACCTTGATATGGCATGCACTCAACTTCCCTAGTAATAATAATTACTCGTTGAGTTGGGTCTATTTCTACTTGGTTTATTACCTCTAACCAATCAAATAACCACGGGTATGATTGAGTAAGCACTTCTTCTGCCGTATCAAAACCTTGTTTTGTTACTTCAAACATTATTTCAGCATCTTTATTGATGTTTTCAGAAAAAACAGCAAACTTACCACGTGCTTTTTTTGAATACAAAACACACGGTGATTCTTTACTTTTTACATCAGTCAGCGCGCCATAGTGAGCACTCAACTTATCTTTAAACGTTTCTGTTATTGCTGATACATAATTAAGTTCGTTTAAATCTTCTTCAATGTTTTTATAGCCTTGCCCACGGCCAAAGCGAATTAACTCTTCCTTACTCTCATTATTGGCGCCATTTTCTATCAATAATTTGAGTAATTCTTTACTTTGGCTGTACACTGCACAGGATAAAGGCGAATCAGCTCCGCCATGATTAACATTAGCACCTAGCTCTATTAATTTTTTAGCCGGTGCAGTTTTATCAACTATAAGAGCTAAGCTGAGTGGTGTTCGCCCATACTCATCTAGACTTTCTATGTCAAATATATTAACTAGCATTTCAATCACATCAGGCACATTATAACTAGATGCTTTATGCAACCAGTTTTCATTCGATACGAAATTGTACTCTATTAATTTAGGGTGTTCTTTAAAAAAAGATTGTAGAGATTCTGTATCGTTTCCAATCATAAATTTTATGGCGACTCTAACTAATTCATTACTCATATGTATTTTTTACCTCTTGTATGATTAGCTGCTAATTTCCCCATCTTGCTTAGGGCATCAGTTACAGCTTCTGGTGTACCTTCTAGATCATGTGCTTGTTGTAAAGCCCCGTAAACTTTTTTAGCCATTTCTTCTGTATGTAAACCTTCGATATTTGGCGCCCATACTAAGTTTTCAGGACCTTTAAGCCAGTCAATTTTATATTCCTCTAAAATAGCTTTACTCTTAAGCACCCACTCTTTTTGCTTCCCACTGCCTTCTTTAAATACGATATGATGAGCATGGGCATTTTCCATTTCTTCAGGACTTGGTTTGGCAACACCATGCTCTTCTTCTAAGATTTTACCAAAGTGAATATTAGCTACTTTTTCATTGTTATCAATATGCTGTTTAGCAAAGTCCTCAATACTAACTGTTTGCGATATTCGGTTACCCGATGGCGTCTCTCTCGTAATTATAATATTATTTTCTTCAGGGCGGATCTTTTCAAAGCTATATTCATGCTTTTTACGATACACACCACCTTCTGGTGGATAATCAATCGTAGATATATCTTGATTGTCAATTGGAGTACAAGCTATCGCAATTTTAAAAATAGCATCCACTGTTTCTTGATCAAAACCATTACCTACTAACGTATTCAGCATCTTTTTTAATCTTTTTTCACCTTCTTTACACAACAACCCAAATGGATCCACCCAGTTCACTGGGTTTGGCGCATATTGATAGTGATTTATACCACCCACTAGGCCAATTGGATCTTGGTTTATAAAGCGTTGTTGTTTGGGGCTGTAGTAGCGATAACGGTTGTAATGTAAGCCGCTCTCTTCATCTAAATACTGCCCTTGAAAACGGATTGGCTGAGTGAAGCTACTTTCTTTATTAAAGTCAGACTCTGCTTTTAGTTCTTCATAACCATACACATCAGCTTGGTTTTCCCAAACGACTTCTGCTTTGCTATTAGTTACAAAACGTGGGGTGTTCAGTTGGTCTAGGTGGTAGTAGTACACCTCGCCTTTTTTAATCAGCGCTACTGGGTGAAATTGATTTGGCAGGTTGATATACCAAGTATATTCACCATGCTGGTATTCGCCGATTAGCTGGTCGTTATCCCAAATGTAGTCAATTTTACCGTGCTCGGTGTGCTTGGCAATACGAAGCCAGAGTGTGTAGTAGTCCTTTTGCGTTTTCTTGACGTT
>NZ_PNDU01000213.1:0-704 GCF_005886635.1 Pseudoalteromonas sp. S558
ATAGTACCGACGACACACTGTGCTACAGGGCCGAACCAAGTGTGGTGTTGGGATATTACTTGGTTACCAGGTCCCGCTAAGGGGCTGCATTTTTATTTATATTTGATACTCGATATATTTAGTCGAAAGATTGTTGGATGGGAAATTCATGATGACGAATCAGCAGAGAATGCATCAATGTTAATCAGAAAAGCTCATTTAAAAGAAAGAGTTAAAGATAACCCTTTGGTGCTGCATTCGGATAATGGAAGCCCAATGAAGGGCTCATCAATGCTTGAAACACTTTATAGTTTAGGCGTCGTGTCGTCTTTTAATCGTCCTAGGGTGAGCAATGATAATGCTTATGCTGAGTCGATATTTAAAACGTGTAAATATCGTCCTGACTATCCGTATAAAGGGTTTTCAACAATAGATGAAGCACGTAGTTGGGTGTTGAAATTTAGCCACTGGTATAATTTTAACCACAAACATAGCGGTATTAAATATATAACCCCTCACCAAAGACATTCTGGGGTGGCAAGTGAAGTGTTGGCAAAGAGAAAAGAAGTGTATCAACGTGCTAAGGAGCAAACGCCTGAGCGCTGGAGTGGTGACATCCGCAACTGGGATTTACCAGAGAAAGTGCACCTAAACCCCGAACGTGAAATCGTCAACGTGGAGAGTGCATAACGTAGTGATCGCGACAACTAGTTTGACAAACACCG
>NZ_PNDU01000214.1:0-27382 GCF_005886635.1 Pseudoalteromonas sp. S558
GGGGTCTATTTAACGTTAAGAAAATTACGCTAGAACTAGGCAAAAATTTTTGTATCTAGTTGTTCTAAATAAAAATTTTTTAACGACGTTATAGTGCAATTTAATTCGTTAAATTGATCAAAGATTTATGCAGTTTGGTATTAGTAAACCTCTTAACCAGAGTTCAGGTTAGTTAACAAAAACCGGCTAATTTTAGCTGGTTTTTTTGTTAGTGGGCTGAGTTACTTCCAAGCTACTTCCGCAGCGGAAGTTAAGCTTCCGTTTTGGGTGGTTTTTAATGTTTTTATTAAGTAAAAACAATGAGTTGCTATTGGCTTGATTTTTGCTATATTTCAATGTGTTTTATTATAGGTTGATACTGTTCATGGATATATCTAAGAAGCAAACTGAGCAAAAAATTGAACAGTTACTTTGCGCTATGGAGCGAGCAGTTCAAGATAACAATTGGTTTAAAGTAAAAGAAGCCGATAAAAAAATGCACTTATTGCTTGGCTTATCTGAAAAAAAACCTTGGTTTGATTCAATAGAGCCTCAGCGTAGATCACTTAAAAAACGCTATACAAAAATTATAAGTGTAATTGCGAAACAGCAATCAGATATCAAAGTGAAAATGCAAAGTCACCAAAATAATAAAGAAGGCATTGAAGCGTATAAAGAACTGAGCGAAGGAAGTGATTTATGAATATTCAACTTGGCAATATTGCATCGAAAGCTGAATTTGATGTTACAAGCAGTAAAAAAATAATAAGTAACGCGAATGCAGTTGATTCTGCTGTTAACGAACCTGCGTTTGACGAGCATGCTTTGTCTACTCAAAAAGAGATGGATGAAAACAGCGCGCAGTTAATTAACGAAGATTCTATTGATGATGATACAGGCGATGAATTTTTGCTTATAGAACCCGTTGAAGTGTCGCCAGAGCAACCGGCTAATCACCCTTTATTAAATTCAATTGGACAATATAAAAGTTCAGGTCTCAACACTTTAAATGAGATACCTTCACAAATTGCAGAGAGTGAAAACAGCGCGGCTATTTTAGATGAGCCCCTGATTGAACAAGCTAATTTACCCGAAATGCCCGTTAATAAAAAGGTTGCAACTGCTTCGCTTATTAATGAGCAAGCCATAAATAGTGCGCTAAATTCAACAAAGTCGCAGAGTGCCCCCGCAACTGCTCAAGTGAATTTAAATGCAGAGCAATCAAACGCAGTTTTAAATAACGGCTTTAATGTAGGTAATCTAGATACTGCGGCCCAAATTATTAATACAGAGCTAAATACAGTAACGAAAAATAACAATTTACAGCACTCGGGTATCGCACTTCAAAGTTTGCAAGGGCTACTTCGGCCTTCATCAATACAACCTACGGTAAATGGCAAGGTTAATTCAGTTGATACGAATATCAGTGAAGTACCTACTCATAAGAGTGATTTGCACAAGCACACACTAAATGCACTACCCAATAGTTTTAGCATTGAAAGCCGTGACTTATTAACTCAAAAAGCAGCTGTACTTAACCCGTTTGCACATAATGAATCCTTAGCTGATACATTCCAATGGCGCCAAGAAAAGCTCAAGGGTGGACCAAATGAGTGGGGGCAACGCTTACTCAATGTGCTAGGTGATAAGGTCAATTTGCAAATAGGGCAGCAACTACAAAAAGCGCAGATCAGATTAGATCCTCCGAATTTAGGGCGAATAGACATTTCTATTAGTGTTGATGGAGATAAAACGTCAGTTAGTTTAATAACAAGCAATCCACAAGTTAGAGATGCTATTGCGCAAACATTGGATCAACTGCGTCAAACGCTTTCTCAAAATGGCAGTGTGTCGGTAGATTTAAATTTTGATGATAAACAACAAGAGCAACAACATAGCGCTAGCGATGAAAAGGTTGCTGAAAATATTTCGTTAATTGATAACACCGAGCAAGACGATGAACTGAGACAAACAGTATCATCGGGCTGGTTAAACAAATTAGTATAACTATTAATATTGGTTAGAGTGAGGTAAATGTGAAGAAAATAATATTAGGCGTTGGCGCTTTAGTTTTGATTATAGGTGCATTTTTTGCTGGTAAATTACTCGATAGTGACTCTAATCAACAAGGAGATGCAGGCTCAACGAATACAGAAGCGAACATAACTGAATCGCAGTACCATGAGATGGAGCGATTTATAATTAGTGTGTCTGATGAGAGTTATGCACGCTACTTAGTGTTGGATCTTGTTTTGGTAATTCCGCCTTATATTGATAATAAAGTATATGCTGCAGAAGCAACCCCATTGTTGCGTAATGTACTGGTAAAGCAATTTGCGAATATGAGTCATGCTGACGTAAAAGCTTTATTTAAAGATATCGATGCAGTCCAAAAACTATTACTAGAGCAATTTAACCTCGTTTTAATAAATAAAACGCCTTTAAGGTTAGATAATGTTCTCGTCACTAATGTATTCATTCAATAGGATACGCTTAGTATGTTGCTGAATGAAGAGTGGGGTGAGCTCACATCAGAGCCCCTCGTGACGCTATCACCGGCAAAAGAAACTGAGTTGTTAACCCAGTATTCTTTTTTGGTAAAAAGAGCGGCAGCGCACATGCGAACACAAGTTGGCGTGCTTGTTGATAACGATGATATTCAACAAATAGGTTTGGTGGCTTTATTATCATCACTCAGGCGCTATGGTCGAGATATAGATGAAAAATTTACCGCTTTTGCATTTAAACGTATTCGCGGTGCGATGCTTGATGAGTTTAGGCGCTTAGATTGGCGACCTAGGCAGTTAAGGCAGCAGTCTCATCAACTTCGTGACATGACACGCACATTAAGAAAGCAACACGGTCGAGAGGCAACAGATACTGAGCTGTGTGATGCGCTTAACATTGAGCATAATGAATTAATTAAACTTCAGTATAGCGAACAAGCAGAAGCTATTGAGAGTTTGGAGAGCTTACTTGAAGATAACCCCAAATTGTCAATTACCTCACCTAGTTCAGAAGATAAAGCCGATACGGTATTGATGTTAAAAAAAGCAATGAGCGGGATGAATACCCGAGAAAAGCTGCTTTTACAGTTATATTATACACATGAAATGAACATGAAAGAGATAGCACTCACTCTTGAACTTACAGAAGCTCGAGTTTGCCAGTTACATAAAAGAGCGCTCGAAACACTAACCAAAAAGCTTCAACAAATTTAATATCTGAGGGATAAATAATGCAAAGAGTTATCGGTTTACTAGTAGTGCTAGGTACAGTACTTGGCGGCTTTGCCTTCGCCGGCGGCAATATTGCAACTATGTGGCAGCCAGCTGAATTTGTGATCATACTGGGTGCAGGTATTGGAGCTCTTATTGTTGGCAACTCTAAGTATGTTTTAACTGAAATGTTGAGCCAACTTAAATACCAATTTATAAGTGGCAAAGGAAGTAACACCGCTGAGTTGTACCACGATCTGTTGTTAGTTATTTACTCACTGCTTGACTTGGCTCGCGTTAAAGGGATTAAAGGCTTAGATGAGCATGTTGAAAACCCTGAAACAAGCTCTATATTTCTTGCTTACCCAAAAGTGTATGAATTTCCTCAATTAGTGACGTTTATTTGCGATAACTTACGTTTATTTAGTATGGGTAAAATTACATCACATGATTTTGATGCCATGCTGGAGCAAGAAATCTATACAATAGAAGAACAAAAATTAAAGCCTTCGCATGCCCTTGCAAATACAGCTGAGGCGATGCCTGGTTTTGGTATTTTGGCGGCTGTAGGTGGGATTATCATAACAATGCAACACCTTGACGGTGCATTGAGCGAAATTGGTTATCATGTTGCGGCTGCGTTAGTAGGAACATTTATAGGTATATTTGCCTGTTATTGTTTAATTGCGCCTTTAGCTTCTGCGATGGAGCAATATGTAAAAAAACAAATGGCAATGCTTGAATGTGTACGTGCGATGCTTGTTGCTCATGCAAAAGGGCATGTGCCTATTGTTGCTACTGACTCGGGTAGAAAATTAATCAATGAAGAAATTAAGCCTACTTTTACCACTATGGAAGAATGGATAAATAATAAGGCCGCCTAGTTATGGAAAAAAATAATGAAATAATAATAAAAAGAGGCCGAAGAAAAGCAAAAGCGGAAGCGCATGGAGGAGCGTGGAAAGTGGCATTTGCTGATTTCACGTTAGCGATGATGGCTTTTTTTATGGTTATGTGGATTATGGCCATTACCAATGAATCTGAGCGCGAAGAAATAGCGCATTATATGAGAACTCATTCAGTATTTGATGGTGGTCCTGCTATTTTTGATCCTCAAAATAGTCCTTTCCCTGTTGATCTTGGCGGTTCACCTTCTGTTGTAAAACATTTCAAATCTGGAGACACACCACCTGATTCACCAAAACCAGGTATGAGCGAATTTTTGCAAATACCTAAAGGAGATATAGATCCTAAAGCAGGTAAAGGTAAAGAGTTAAATTCAGTCATTAACAGTGATTTTAAAGCGTCTTCAGAGCTAAGTTTACTTTTGAAAAGCTTTCAAGATTTAACAAAAGAAGACCTATTGAAAAATAACTTATTAGTCGAGGAAGTTCCTTCAGGCTTAAGAGTTATTATTCGAGATGATGATAGCCATAGAATGTTTGAGCGTTCGAAAACAGAAATGACCCCATTTTTTGAAGATTTATTTTTACATCTCGGCGGCTTATTTCAAGGTATTGGTAATAAAATCATTATTTCTGGGCACAGTGATGCAAGTACGTTTAAAGATGGAAGCTCAAGAAACTGGGATCTTTCGGGGGCAAGGGCGCAAGAAGCAAGGCGCGTTATGACTGCCGGAGGCATGCCAATCAACAGTGTTTTACAGGTAAATGCTTTTTCTTCAAATCGTCCTTTAAATAAAGATGATATAACGGCTAGTGAAAATAGACGAGTTGAACTGTTAATTTTAACAAAAAAGGCTGAAAAAGAGCTTAATGAATTGTTTAACAATGATAATATCGACAGCCCAGTAAATAAATCGGCCAGAGCTGCAACAGCGAATAAGCCTGTACTACGTTTAGAAGGTAGTTATGAGTAGTGAATTTGAAACCAAACGTAATTATAAGCGCTGGAATTTAAATCCTAAAGACAACTTTGAGCCAGAAGCTGTTCAGCGAGGTGGGGTTTCTGTTGAGCTATTAAGAAACTTTTTCTTTGATATTTCAATTTGTCACGCGGTTGCAAAAGACATTAGTTTAGGTGGCGTTGGCTTATTGGTTCCAAGTGAAAAAACAATACCAGATACAGTAACAGTTGTTTTTGATGAGCATAGCCGCTTGGTTGGTAAGGTAATGTATCGTCGAAAAGTGAATGAAAAGCTGGCGTTTTTAGGTGTGGAGTGGACGACTAAAAATGATAAAAAACGCAGTACTATAGTCACGCGTTTACAGCAGCAGGCTCAGTATAAAAAAGAGCAAAGATTGAAATGAAAAAAATGAATCAGGAAATGTTTTGATATGCGCAAAAATGTAAATTTTAGGCCGAAATTAATTAAAGCTAAAGATTCTGAAGATGTTACTTCTTTTCCTCTTACTTTAGAGCAGCGTGTTTTAGATTATGCCGCAAAAAAAGCGGATGAAGTAAAAGTAAATATGCGAAAGGTTTTTGAATTAGAGCTTGCTCAGCTTTTCAATGATACTCGCTTTGATATTGATATTTCTCAGTGTAATCATTCGGTGATCAGAAGTTGGTTTAAAGAGTCGCCTCGCATCTTTATTGAGTCACCTTTATTTGTACCAGAAGAAGACTTTGCTTATTTAGCGTTAGATTATAAAAGCGCCCACAAAACAGCCGATCTTTGCCTTGGTGGACAGTTTAATAGTTTAAATCCCTCATCAGATGAGGACGTTGAGCTACCTGCAGAGCTGAGCTCAACTGAAAATAGAATATGTTGCCGTTTATTACAAAGACAGATCCAAGGAATGCAAAACTTACTTTTTAAAGAACGCTCCACTTTATTAGGTGAAGTTCAAAAGTATGAAGAGCTTCCAGATCCATTAAATTATTTGGCTTTTAAAGTGCGCTTTATTTTAGAAAATGAAGTTATAAGCTGGTTTCTTTGGCTGCCAATTACTTTCTTTAGCGATAAAACAAAGACAATTAGTCATAAAAAAAGTAATGCGGAACACCTTTCTATGGACGCTTGGCCACAGTTTGCAGTGCAAGGCAAAATAGAAATGGCAAAGAAGAAAGTGACCCTTAAACAGCTAAAAGAGTGCATGAATGGCAAACTTTTGCCGATTGAACTTAATGAGCCAGCATTGTTTAAGCTCGGTAATAAAAATATTTTTAAAGGCCAGGTTGTAGAACAAGATACAGGCCTAGCATTTCAAATCACAGAATTAACAAATAAAGAAACGAGTAGTATAAATTATGAATGAAAATCTTGATAACGCTTTAGCTGGTTTAGACCTAGATGCAATGGATGACTTTGAAGGAAAATCGATAACACAAGGAAATGCAGAAAATATGTCTTTTTTTCAAGATGTTCCGTTATTAGTTACTTTAGAAGTTGCCAGTACCGAAATTACACTAGGCGAATTGAGCCAGGCAAAAGATGGTGATGTTTTAAGGCTAGACAAAGTTGCAGGTGAACCTTTAGATGTTAAAGTAAATGGCATTTTCTTTGCTAAAGCAGAAGTTGTTATGACGGAAGGACAATATGGTCTGAAATTCATTACAAAAAAAGCTTCTGAGCAAGAGGAAGCGTAATCAAATGAATAAAAGCGTAATTTTAAAAGCCAGCTTAGTACTATTATTACTATTAGTACCAGGTTGGCTAAATGCTGAAGAACTTACGCTATTTTCTTTAAAGGATACAGCGCAGGGGCAGGATTATAGCGTCAAGTTACAAATCCTGTTACTGATGACTGTGCTGAGCTTGATCCCCGCTTTATTGATGGTACTTACTTCTTTTACTCGAATTATTATTGTACTGGCCATTTTAAGACAGGCTATGGGGCTTCAACAAAGCCCTCCAAATAAAATTTTGATTGGAATATCACTCATGCTAACCATGCTCATTATGAGACCGGTCTGGCAAGATATGTATCAAAATGCGTATAAACCCTTTCAGGCTGAAACAATTGGCTTAGAAGAAGCATTATTAACAG
Organism: Pseudoalteromonas sp. S558; assembly: GCF_005886635.1. Taxonomy (NCBI): domain Bacteria; kingdom Pseudomonadati; phylum Pseudomonadota; class Gammaproteobacteria; order Alteromonadales; family Pseudoalteromonadaceae; genus Pseudoalteromonas; species Pseudoalteromonas sp. S558. The sequence goes on from NZ_PNDU01000214.1 coordinate 7,151, forward strand.
CAGAGAAACCACTGCGCGCTTTTATGCTAAGGCAAACTCGTGAAAGTGAGCTAAGACAAGTTTTGCTAATCGCAAATGAGCCAACCACATTAACAGCTGAAGAAATTCCTTTTGAAGTTTTGATGCCTGCTTTTGTACTAAGTGAATTAACAACCGCTTTTCAAATTGGGTTTATGTTATTTATTCCATTTTTGATTATAGATTTAGTGGTGAGTAGTGTTTTGATGTCGATGGGTATGATGATGCTATCGCCCTTAATAATTAGTTTACCCTTTAAATTAATGGTGTTTGTTTTAGCCGATGGTTGGTCGATGATTGCCGGTACATTAGCCGCTACATTTGGTATGTCGCCATGACACCAGAAATGTCTGTAGAACTTATTGCCAGTGCAGTGTATACAATTATTAAACTAATATTGGTTTTGATTGTGCCTGGGCTTATTTTGGGTATTGTTGTTGCAATAATTCAAGGTGCAACATCAATCCAAGAACAAACTCTTACTTTTTTACCAAGAATGTTACTGACGTTGTTAATGATTGTTTTTGCAGGACATTGGATGTTACAGGTAATGATAGACTGGTTTGATAAACTCAAGTTTATGCTTCCTGGGGTATTTGGTTGAGCTCTCTTTTATCATTGTCTGCTGCTGACTTAGTGAGTTGGATTGGGACTATGTGGTGGCCATTTGTTCGCTTTTCAGCGCTACTATGGTCAATGCCTGTTTTTGATAATCCAGCGGTGACACCTCGTTCAAGAATAATGCTTTCAATGATGCTTGCTTTTTTGGTGGCTCCTCAGTTACCGCTTGCTCCTGCAATTGATATATTCTCTTTAGATGCGGTTATTTTAACGACTGAGCAAATTATTTTTGGTGTAATGATGGGGTTATCATTACGGATCCTGTTTGAAGTTATGGCAATGATAGGCTTAATACTGTCTATGCAAATGGGATTATCTATGGCACTTGTTATGGATCCCGGTAGCGGGAATCAGGTGGCATTATTAGGGCAGTTATTTTGGATAATGTGCGCTTTATTATTTTTTGCAGCGGATGGGCATCTAATTACACTCAATGTAATGGTCGAAAGTTTTACACTGTTCCCTATCGGTCGAAGTATTTATGAGTTTAATATTCAATCAATAATTATGTTGTTTGCTTGGATGTTTTCTTCAGCCCTATTGCTTTCTATGCCCGGGATTATTGCGATGCTATTAGTTAATTTAACGTTTGGTGTTGCGAGTCGAGCAGCTCCTTCTTTAAATATATTTGTGCTGGGTTTTCCTATGTCTCTGTTAATGGGGTTTTTCTGTGTTTTTATGACATTGGAATACACCGGAAGCTCTTTTTCTTCGCTAACTTACTATGTTTTGTCTACGTTTACGGAGGCTATGAGATAAATTATGTCTGAAGATAGCTCCCAAGAAAAAACAGAACAACCCACAGAAAAACGTCTAAAAAAAGCTAAAAAAGACGGACAAGTCGCAAGATCGAAAGAGTTGAATACGGCTATTTTACTCATGGTGGGTATTTCAGGTTTACTTTGGTTTGCTAATTTATTTTATAAGCTATTTGCAGATTTAATGAGCACAAGCATGCAGCTTGATCATAATATTATTAATAACACAAAAATGATGCCGATTGCTTTAGCGCAAGCCGTGCTGGATATGTTATCCACGTTAACGCCTTTTTTGCTTTTAATGTTCATTGCGATGTGGATCACGGGATGCTTACCTGGTGGTTTTGTTTTTTCAATGTCACTCGTGGCCCCCAAATTTAGTAAATTAAACCCTTTGAAAGGGTTAGCTAAAATGTTTGGCATACAGTCATTAGTGGAACTGGTTAAGTCGATATTAAAAATTTCGCTGCTTGCTATCTGTTTATATACGTTTTTGACCAAATTGTGGATGCAGCTCATGTTTTTGCAAAATTTGGATGTGAAAGTGGCAATAGGGCAGGGAATTGAACTTTTGTTTTTATCGTTAATGGTAACAGTCACTTTGCTGTTATTTATTGCTGTAATTGATGTTCCTTTTCAGCAGCATCAAATCTCTAAAAAAATTAAAATGACGCACCAAGAGGTGAAAGAAGAGCGGAAATCTTCTGATGGTAGCCCTGAAATAAAAAATAAAATTAGGCAAATCCAGTTTCAACAGGCAAATCGTAAAGTTGAAGAGCGAGTACCTACTGCCGATGTTATTATAACTAACCCAACACATTATGCGGTTGCAATAAAGTACAGTGAAAGTGCAGCCAAAGCACCTTATGTAGTCGCTAAAGGTGTGGATGAAATGGCTTTAAGAATTAGAGAGGTCGCTCGTCAAAATAATAAAGAGGTAATAGAATTGCCCGCTTTAGCGCGTGCAATATACTTTTCGACCCGAATAGATCAAGAAGTGCCTAACGGTTTATATACAGCCGTTGCTTATGTTTTAACTTATGTAATGCAGTTAAAAGCCTATAAACAAGGCCGTGGGCAACCACCTGCACCTTTACCTAAACTAAAAATTCCTAAAAACTTACAAAAATCTTAGATGTTGGAGTCATAATTTGAACTGGCGCAGTTTTACTCGACCTTATACAGCTATTCCCGTAATACTATTAGCGATACTTTCAATGGTTATTTTACCATTGCCAGGTTGGTTACTGGATGTGTTATTTACTTTTAATATAGTGCTTTCAATTATAGTACTCTTAGTGGCTGTTTCGACCAAAAAGCCGCTCGACTTTTCTGTGTTCCCTACTATTTTGTTAGTCGCGACGTTAATGAGGTTAACCCTTAATATCGCCTCTACTCGTGTCGTATTATTGCATGGTCATGAAGGCTCAGATGTAGCAGGGCGAGTTATTCAAGCATTTGGTGAAGTTGTTATTGGCGGAAACTATGTTGTTGGTATCGTTGTTTTCGTTATTTTAATGGTTATTAACTTTGTTGTAATCACCAAAGGTGGTGAACGAATTTCTGAAGTGGCTGCGCGATTTACACTCGATGCAATGCCAGGTAAGCAAATGGCCATTGACGCAGATTTAAATGCGGGTTTAATTGGTCCTGAACAAGCAAAAGAAAGACGGTCAAATATAGCTCAAGAAGCTGACTTTTATGGTTCGATGGATGGTGCCTCTAAATTTGTTCGTGGCGATGCAATTGCCGGTTTAATTATCCTTGTAATTAATTTACTGGGTGGCGTTTCTATCGGGGCATTTCAACATGGTCTTAGCTTGGCCGAGGCGTTTCAGCGTTTTGCATTACTCACTATCGGTGATGGCCTTGTAGCACAAATTCCTTCTTTATTACTTGCTGTAGCGGCCGCAATCATTGTTACGCGAATGAATGATGAAGGCGATGTCAGTGAAACAGTAGGGAAGCAGCTTTTAGCTTCACCTCGTGTTATTTTAACTGCCGCCTTAATTATGGTGGTTTTAGGGATTGTACCAGGAATGCCTACCGTGGCATTTTTGGGGTTCGCAGCGCCTCTATTTTATGTAGCGTGGCGATTGCAAAAATCACAACCCACCTCTGATTTGCTTGAAGCAGAACAAATAACTGACACTATTTTAAGTGAACAACAAACTAGCTTAGAGTGGCGCGATATTTCTCACGTCGATAAATTGGCGGTTGAACTTGGTTTTCGTCTCGTTTATTTAGCAGATAAAGATAAAGGTGAGGAACTTGTCAAAACATTGCGTGGGGTGAGAAAAAACCTTTCTGAGCAACTCGGTTTTTTACTACCAGAGATTAGAATAAAAGATAATTTAAAGTTAAACCCTCAAGAGTATAAAGTTAATCTAGCGGGCGTAGCGGTGGCAAATGGCCATTTGAATGCAAAAGAGTTACTGGCACTCAATACAGGTGATGTGTACGGAACACTCGATGGTGAAATAACCACAGATCCGGCCTATGGGCTTGAAGCCGTTTGGATAAAAGACGACAGTAAAGCAAAAGCTTTGAATATGGGGTATTCCGTTGTCGACTTAGGCACGGTTATTGCTACGCATACTGGCAAGGTAATTAAAGATCATTTAGATGAGTTGTTTAGCTATGAAGATGTGCAAAGATTAAATGAGCGTTTAAAAGAAATATCGCCAAGTTTAGCTGAAACATTTGAAAAAACGTTACCCACTAATCTGCAGTTAAAAGTTATACGCTTGCTGTTAAGGGAGCATATAAGTATTAAGGACATTGTAACTATTGCAGGCACTTTAATTGATAGTGTTGAAGTAACAAAAGATCCGATTCTATTAGTATCCGATGTGCGCTGCGCCTTGCAAAAAGTATTAGTAAAACAAGTTATGGGTAATCGAGATGAGCTGGCAGCATATAGCCTAGATGAGAAACTTGAAAGCACAATGCAAAGTTCGTTAGATCAAGCTATGCAGGCGGGCAAAGTCTCATTAGATAGCTTTCCTGTTGACCCTAATTTGTTAGGGCAGTTTCAGCGCATGATGCCGTTACTTGTTGATGATATGAAATCAAGAGGTGTAACGCCTACTTTAATCGTAATTCCTCAGCTTAGGCCTCTTTTGGCCAGATATGCTAAAACGTTTACGAAAGGTGGGTTAGTTGTTCTTTCTTATAATGAAATTCCTGATTTTGTAAGAGTCGATATATTAGGTTCTCTGGGATAATAATAAAGTTCTAGCTTTTATGAACCAGTAATGAATTAAATGCAATTATGTTTGCATTTAATAATAATTAACTATAGTCTAATTGTTGGCTAGGCCGTACGCATTAGTGTTGCCTAGCAGGTATTCTATTTAGAATCGGAATATTTAAGAGAATTAAATGGCAAACTTCACGAAAGTGTAGGACGCAAAGCTACCAGTCTAAGGTGTTAACTAAGATCGTGGGGCCACATTAACTTAGTGATAGTGTTTGGTGCTATAACTGCATTCAATACATTTCGCTGTTTATATTATAAAGACCAAGTTGGTCCGGTTTAATGTTGTATGGAATACTCATGGGTAATATATTTTTAAAAGTTAGAGTTTTTACTTTTTTTTGCATTGTTATTTTTACGATTAACAAAGTAACAGCAGCAGAGCAAAGTTTTATTCAAAATTATGAGCAAGGATTTTGGTCAGCAAAAGAAACGTCTTTTTTTTGTAGCCTAGAGCAAACCTTCGATAGTTATGCAAAACTAGAAATAGTTAGCGTGCCTGCAGAGCCTCAAAAACTGGTTTTTAATTGGTTACTATCAGATAAAAAAATAACCGATATCCAAATCTTTTCTAGAAAAGCTGATTGGCAATCAAGTCGCGTATCACCCCCTCAACTGAATTTTTTCTCCGCTGACATAAATAATAATACGGTTGTATTCGATGCAGACGTTAGTACTTTGCTGCGTGTTATAAAGCAAGGTGGTTGGCTAGACAGCGTCATTGGTTTTGGCGATGAGCAAGTTCGACTTACTTTTACAAATACAAATAGTAATCTTGCAATTGATCAATACCAGCACTGTTTAACAGAGCTATCTCCGCTGTCTTGGCAACAAGCGAGGGATTATGAAATATATTTTGAAACCGGTAAACGTATCGTCGAAAAAACGGCTGACTTAGCTTTTTTGAAAGATTTAGTACGTTATATATCGCTTGATACAAAGGTGACCAAAGTAATGATTGATGGTCATACCGATAACGTAGGATCGCCTTTAGCGAATCGACTACTTTCTAAAGAAAGGGCTGATGATATTGCATCTCGCTTGGTTGAGTTTGGTTTGCCTAAAAATATGTTAGAGGTTCGAGCTCATGGCCAACGTTACCCCGTAGTAGAGAATTCAAAGGTAGGACGAGAGTCTAACCGTCGTGTTTTAATTCGTTTGTTCCGAGATACGACTAAATGAGTTTTGTAGAGGATAACATGAGCCAAAAATACCTTTTATGGATCAGTGAACAACAGCCAGATGTTGAGTTTAAGCAAACGGTTGTGTCTGAAGGTTTTAAATTTTTATATACAGACTCCGTAGCTGATGCTGTTAGTTATTGCATCAGTAATAAACCAGAGCTCATTTTTGTTGATGCCGATATTCAACAAATTGAATTAGTCGAATTTGTGAAGCTTTTGCGCAGAACTTGCCCTATAACCCAAGTCGTTTCGCTTGTTGATTCATCGCAAAGTGAGATCGCATCAAAAACAATAAATGTTGGTGGGGCTGTCGACTACTTATTAAAACCATTTTTTGAAGAACAACTTAAAAACACTATCAGAAATGCGAATTCGATGAAGCATGGCGTTGAGGATTTAATTGCTGTTTCAACAAAATCTCAACAAGTGCTTCGTTTAGCTAATCGAGCTGCACAAACCTCAGCCAGTGTGTTAATCACAGGAGAGTCGGGAACAGGTAAAGAAAAATTAGCCCTTTTTATTCACAAAGCATCAGAGCGCGCAAATAAACCTTTTGTAGCGGTTAACTGTGCTGCTATACCTGAAAATATGCTTGAAGCAATGTTATTTGGCTACAACAAAGGCGCATTTACTGGGGCTGTAAACGCGCAACCGGGTAAGTTTGAATTAGCTAATGGCGGAACAATTTTACTTGATGAAATTACCGAGCTTCCACTTGATTTACAAGCAAAATTATTACGTGTTTTACAAGAGCGAGAGGTCGAAAGATTAGGTAGCCATCAAAAAGTTCACCTTGATATTAGAGTTATTGCCGCTTCAAATAAAATTTTAAGAGAGCAGGTTGAAAAAGGCGCTTTTCGAGAAGACTTATTTTATCGCTTAGATGTGTTACCACTGAGCTGGCCTGCACTTCGTAATCGCACAGACGACATAATACCTTTAGCTCATTACTTTATAAAAAAGTATGGTACGTCTGAATTTAATATTAGTAAGCAAGCTGCGGATGTCATGCTTTGTTATAACTGGCCAGGGAACGTCCGAGAGCTTGAAAATGTTATGCAAAGAGCCCTTGTTATGGCACGGGGTGTAGAAATTCAATCCGATGATCTTAATTTGCCTCATTGCTTAGTTCCTGCAGCGAGTTTTTGCTCATCTCAATTAAAAGAAAATAAAAAACAAGCTGAATTTGACTACATATATAGTTTGTTAAGCCGCTTCAAAGGTCACCGAACTCAAACAGCCGATGCGCTCGGGGTTAGTACTCGAGCATTAAGATATAAACTTGCTGCTATGCGTGAATACGGCATAGACATAGATGCAATCGCATAATTAAAGGAAACCCTAATGTCACCGATTGAAAGCCAACGAATGATGCTTGGAAAAATGATGGAAATGCAGCAATTGGCTGCCTCCGATCGAATTGAACCAAATCTTATCCCTAATTCAGATGTGAGTGTAAGTGAAGATTTTAAATTTGTTGTGCGCTCTATTAATGAACAACAAAATATTGCCGGCGATATGATGAAAGCTGTTGATACTGGGCAAAGTGAAGATGTTGTTGGTGCTATGGTTGCAAGCCAAAAGGCAAGTTTAAGTTTTTCAATGCTGATGGAAATGCGCAACAAAGTACTCAATGGCATTGATGATGTAATGCGAATGTCATTGTAGAGGTTGATGATGAAAGGTGAATTAACTAAAGTGCCAGAGCCAAGTAGCAACGATATGAAATTAAAAGAAAAAGTTGTTAATTTTTCTCACAAGCTAAATTTTAGCGGTGGCAGTGACAGAAGCGTTGCAACTATTGCGCTTTTAGCGACACTGGTGGCGGCAACAATTGTACTGATTTTATGGACTTCAGCTAAAAATTACGTGCCCCTTTACGGAAATCAAGAAAGTTACGATAAAGCGAATATTCTTGAAATTTTAGATAAAGAGCAAATTACATTTCGTATTGATACCGATAGCGGAAATATTTTAGTACCACAAGAAAAATTAGCTGATGCAAGAATCACCTTAGCAGCACGTGGTATTAAAGCGTCTATGCCAGAGGGCATGGAAAGTATCAGCGATAAAGTATCAATGGGAACGAGCCAATTTATTGAGTCTATGCAGTATCAACATGCCTTAGAGGGTGAGTTAGCACGCACTATTATTAATATGCAAGGCATCCGAAATGCGCGAGTGCACTTGGCTGTGCCAAAACGGAGTCTTTTTGTTGGTCGTACAGAGCAAAAAACCGCAGCATCGGTGATGGTTGATTTAGCGCCAGGGCACGAATTAAAACCAGAGCAAGTTGAGGCAATCATTGCATTAACGATAGGTAGCGTGCCAGGTTTAAACCCTAAGTCAGTTTCAGTAGTGGATCAGCGCGGTAAATTATTAAGCGGTGATTTATTTGATAACACGCCGGTAGGTAAAGAGACGGATAAAAAATTAGCGTTTGTAGGCAAGGTTGAGCGCAATATTGAACAAAGAGCTTCAATCATGTTATTGCCGATATTAGGTGAAGGTAACTTTAGGATTCAAGTATCTACCGATGTTGATTTTAGCGTTGTAGAAGAAACGAAAGAACTTGTCGACCCGCAAAATGTTTTAACGCAAGAGTTTGTTAAATCAGATACCACATTAGATCAACTTGCTGCGGGTATCCCGGGATCACTTGCAAATGAACCGCCTGTACCAAATGAACAAGGTGGTGATGAAAATAATGAGCGCACCTCAGAGCGAAGTGAAAGTAACAGACAGTTTGAAAATGGGCGTTCTGTTACACACACTCAATTTGAAGTTGGGCGAATTAAATCAATGAGTTTGTCTGTACTTATTAATGAAGGTGCGTCACTTTCAGATGAAGGTTGGACCGATGAGCGCCTTGCATCTTTAGGTGAAATGGTTAAAAAAGCAACTGGTTACAACGATGTTCGAGGCGATCAATTTAATATTACTAGCTTTGCCTTTGTGCAAGAAAAAGTACTCGCACCTGGTGAGGGCCTCGAATGGTGGCAAATGCCAGAACTTAGAGAATATGCGCGTTATATTTTTGGCACATTGATCAGTATTTTACTTATTTTATTTGGTGTACGTCCGTTGGTTAATCATTTAATCAAAGGAAAGAGTAATTCTGAGTTGTTAGCTACAACGCAAGATTCAAACACAGCAAAATCTAATCACGATGTGAGAGATAGACATATTACTCCACTGGATGATGCTATTAGTGCTAATGCAAAAGCTGATGGCATGGGTTCTAAAGATAAAAATTCAGACCCATCATCTATTTCATTGCCTCAAATAGGTAACGATTTTGAAGAGCAAATTGCGCATATGCAGCTTTTAGCGAGCAGAGAGACTGAACGAGTAACATCGGTTATTAAGTACTGGGTAGAACAAGGGGTTGAAATTGAATCAAGAAAAGCTTGAGAAAGTAACACCATTACCAGCATTAGATAGAGCTGCTATTTTACTGCTAAGTATGGGTGAAGAAAATGCCGCGAGTGTTATTCGCAAGCTAGGGCGTCGTGAAGTTCAAGTTATTTCAGAGAAAATGGCTAAAATTTCTAATGTGACTCAAAAAGATGTGGCTTCTACGTTGAGCGAATTTTTTGATTGCTATAGAAATGAAAGTGGCGTTAATGGCGCATCTAGAGTTTATTTAGAGCGCGCATTAGATAAAGCTGTTGGTCGTAAACTCGCTAAAACGATGCTTGATGATATTTACGGCGGTGCAATGAACGATGATTTACGCCGGTTAGAATGGATCCCACCTGAGTTAATTGTTCGCTTTCTTGAACAAGAGCATGTACAGATGCAAGCTTTGTTTTTAGCGTTTCTTCCGCCAGAGCAAGCATCAGCGATCATTGCATTATTTCCTGAATCGAAACATGACGATTTACTTTACAGAATCGCAAGCTTGCGAGAAGTCAGTGAACATGTGATAGATGATGTTCGACTAACATTAGAAGCATGTATCGAGTTTGTGGGTCGTCAAGTTGGCGCTCAAGTAAATGGTGTTGATAAGGCTGTTGAAATAATTAATCGTTATAACGGTAATAAGAGTCAAATTATCGAGATGATGAAAAAACAAAACAGTAATGTTGCCGATGAAATACAAGAAAAAATGTACGACTTTGATGGCTTAGCTAAACAAACGGATGAAACACTCACTCAATTGTTAAATGATATTCCTGATGAGTTATGGACAATGTCTTTAAAAGGTGCCGATAGAGACTTGGTTGACCGTGTACTTGGCGCTTTACCAAAAAGACTCGCCCAAGTATATCAACAACAAATTGACGGTTTAACTTCGCAGCCTGTTAGTAAAGTTAAAGCCGCCAGAAAAGAAATAATGTCTATTGTGAGAGATATGACCAAACGAGGCGAAATAGAATACCGCTTGTATCAAGAAGAAACAGCGGGATAATTATGAGCCAAGTATTTCGGTTTCCAACGCTCAATAAAGTAGAGCAGCATCAAACACTCCAAGAGCGTCTTGATGCTGCTCAGCGCATTGGTTGGCAAAGTGGTTATGAAAAAGGGCTTGAGCAAGGAGCAATTGATAAGCAAATTGCTTTGGAGCAAGAAATAGACTCACGAGTTGAAACGCTATTAAATGCACGGTTGGAATCTGAAAAACAACATTTAATTGACCATTTCAATGTGATTTTTGAAAAAACGAATAATGAGTTATCTACTCTTTCTACTGATTTAAAGAGTGACATTACACTAATTATAACCAAATTAGCTGAATTTGTTATTGATGGTGAACTCAAAGCAAGGCCCGAAATAAGAACACAATTGATCGAAAAAGCAATTGAATTACTTTCTGATAGAGACGTTGTAACAAAAATTGTTTTCTCTTCTGAAGATAAAAAATGGTTAGATTCTGATATTTTAAGTAACTTTGCTATCCCCGTTAATTTTGATGATGAACTTATTTCAGGTGATGTTGAATTAATTGCTGAACAACAAACACATAGCTTTTCTTTTTCTCAGCGTTTGCAGGAATTACTTGATGAAATTACTCCCCAAATCCTAAGAAATGATAGCGATGAATAGCGATTTACATACTCGACTTCAGTCAGCTTTAGATTCACTTTCTCCACCTCCTTTAATTAAAAGTTACGGCCGTCTTATTAGAGTTAATGGTTTGACATTAACCGCTACTGGCGGCCAGTTTGCTATTGGCGAAAAGTACCAAGTTGAGAGTGTGGATGGAGTTTGGTATGACGTAGAAGTTATCGGCTTTAATCAAGCTGAAGCCTATTTGATGCCTTTAAAAAAGGCACAAAACTTATGCTCCGGTGGGCGAGTTCGCCCCGCTGCAAAGGTATCTACAGTCGCTATTTCTGAAAAGCTACTTGGCCGAGTGGTTGATGCTCAAATGCAGCCAATTGATAACTTAGGCGATTTAGATAAAGACGATACTGTTAATTTATCAAAATTACCAAAAGATTACTCACTAACGCCCTTAGAGCGTAAGGGGGTAACCGAGCCTTTAGATGTTGGCATAAGAGCAATAAACAGCTTGTTTAGTGTTGGAAAAGGCCAGCGTTTAGGTTTATTTGCAGGCTCCGGCGTTGGTAAAAGTAAGCTTTTAGGTATGATGACACGTTATACATCAGCTGATGTTGTTATTGTTAGTTTAGTTGGTGAGCGTGGTTGGGAAGTTAAAGAATTTATTGAACAAAGTTTAGGTAAAGAAGGCTTAAAAAAAGCGATTGTTATTGCCTCCCCAGCTGACGATTCGCCATTGTTGCGTATTAAAGCCGCAGAACTGAGCCATCGACTTGCCGCCTTTTTTAGAGATCAAAATTTAAATGTTCTGCTGTTAATGGATTCTTTAACCCGGTATGCGCAGGCTCAACGTGAAATTGGTTTATCAGTCGGTGAGTTACCCGCGTCAAAAGGATATCCACCTTCGGTATTTAGCAAGCTTACACAACTTGTTGAAAGCTCTGGTAATAGCGAAAAAAGCAAAGGATCAATGACGGCTATTTATACCGTGCTTGCAGAAGGGGATGATCAACAAGATCCTATCGCTGATAATGCCCGCGCAATTCTCGACGGCCATATAGTGCTTGATCGAACGCTTGCTGAAAAAGGGCATTATCCTGCAATAAATATTGGAGCGTCTATTAGCCGTGTAATGCCTAATATTGTTACACCAGAACAACTTGACTACTGCTATAAATTAAAAAAATTATACAGTCGATATATGCAAGTGCACGAACTAATTCCACTTGGGGCTTATCAGGCAGGTAAAGATCCAGAGCTTGATAGTGCGGTTGCATTGTATCCTGAAATTGAATCGTTTTTATGCCAAGGCCTGAATGAAAAGTTCGACTTTGCGCAATCGGCAAAGCAGTTAAATGACGTTATGGGTAAGTTGAATGTTAAATAAGTTTTTAGTAATTCAAAAAAATAAATTAGATGTTATGTTAGCTAAACAAGCCCAGTTACAGCTAAAAAGTTTAGAAGAGCAACAGCGTTTAGCCCAATTACAATTGCATATTGATAGTATGGATAAAAGTAGCCAAATGAGATCTGCGTTAAGCTTGCAAAACTTATCAGGAATGAAAGGCATTTTAAGTGGGCTATCAAATCAGCAAATAGAAAGATTTAAAGACTCTCAACAAGATGAGAAAAGGCAGCAGCAAGCTTGCTTAAAGCAAATGAGCTTTACTAAAGGTATTGAAGGTATTGTTAGTAACCGTGTATTAACCAAACAAGATTATGCTAACAAACAAGAAGAAAAAAACTTAGATGAAATGATAAGCCAAGCATATGTTCGCAAGCTTTATAAATAAACCTACCAAATTAATACCTTTAATTGAATAAGTATTAACGTGAACTGTCCTGTTCAATTAACAGGACTCAATCCAACCTGCAACGAACTAACTTATTAAAAAACTTAGCTAACTCCTAGGGTAATCCTCCCGAAAAACACTGCATTAAAACTTAAATCCTCGATGTAAGGCCACAATACCACCAGTCATATTCTGGTAAGTCGTTTGTTCAAAACCGACTCCTTCCATCATGCTTTTGAGCACTTCTTGTTCAGGGTGCATGCGGATAGACTCGGCCAAATATTGGTAGCTATCAGCATCATTAACCACAAGTTGACCAATTTTAGGCAGTATATGAAATGAATAAGCGTCATAAGCTTTGTTGAGCAACTTATTTGTTGGCTTAGAAAACTCTAATACCAGCAAACGCCCTCCCGGTTTAAGCACTCGATACATGGAAGCGAGAGCCTTTTCTTTGTCGGTTACATTACGTAAACCAAGGGCAATAGTAATAATATCAAAGGTGTTATTAGAAAAGGGCAGTTCTTCTGCATTAGCTTGCACATAATCTACGTTACCTACCACGCCTAAATCGCGCAATTTATCACGGCCTACTTTGAGCATAGCATCGTTTATATCCGCTAAAACAACCTGACCAGCGTCACCTACAATACGTGAAAATTTAACCGTTAAATCCCCCGTCCCACCTGCTAAATCAAGCACTTTATGACCTGCACGCACACCACTGCAATCAATCGTGTAGCGTTTCCATAAACGGTGGATTCCCATAGACATCAAGTCATTCATGATATCGTATTTAGCTGCAACCGACTGAAATACCTCTTTTACCATCTTCTCTTTTTGGGATTTATCAACAGTCTTAAAACCAAAGTGGGTTTGTTCTTGATTGTTTTGTTCAGCTGTTTGTGGGTTGTTACTCATGGTCATGACTTATTTTTCCTAAGTAAAATGCTAATACAATGAAGACTTTGTTTTCTCTACCAGATAATCGTAGAGTGTTTGATTATAGTTATGGGACACTCTATATAAAGCTCTAAACAGAGATTCCTTCTGGTTAATCTTCTTTTATGTTTTTCGTAAGCTTATGACTTAATGAAGTAATATCACTAAAATTTTTAATTTTAGCAATGACTTTATTATCTTTGATTAAGATCAATGTAGGTAAATCTGTAACGTTATATTTATAAAAAAGACTATTACTTTTATCTATATCTATAGGATGCTCGATAGAATATTTTTTCGGTATTCTAATAAGTCTTTATCTCCTGTCCATAATCTAGATACGATACCAAACCATGAATATTTGGGATGCATGTAATAAAGTTGATTTACATTTTTTTGAGCAATAGTACATGCATCTGAGACGTTAGGCTGTAGTGGCCGACTATCTTTGAGATACCAATCACACCATGTTGCAGTGAAAAATAAGATGTGGATTTTTCCATCGTCAGTATTAATTGATATATCGGGTTCATTTTCAATTAGGATATTTGAATCAATGGCAACACTATATTTTTGTTGAGATAATAAACTAAGCTTATTATCTAGAGGCTGATCAGCCTCATTTCCTTGATGTATTAAATTCATATTTTCATCAAAAATAAGGTGATACGGGGTACCAACAAGTCTAAATTTTTTCGCTAAATCTCCACTATTATCAATTGCCACAGGCATTGTTAAGTTAAACTCTTTAATAGTGTTATTTACAGCTTCCAGATCATCATTGATACCTAGGTTAATAGCGATGATTTCAATTTTGTCGCCATAAATTTTTTGTATATGCTCAAGGTGAGGCATTTGTTTTTGGCAAGGTCGGCACCATGTCGCCCAAAATTTCAAATATACAGGTTTTTGGCCCTTATAATCTGCCAAGCTAACGGTCTTCCCCGAAATTAAATGAATTGGAGCGTTTAATAATTCATAGGGTAAATTACTTGCGTATGTATGATTGGAACATACAAGCAATAAAAAAAGAGAAACTTTAGAGTAAATATTTCTTAAATTCATAAAACTATAACCCCTTTGGGTATTTGATTGTGGGTTAGCCTAACCATTTATTTATTGCACCTAATTCATTTTGCAAACAATGAAACTTTTAAAGCTAGATAGCCTTCTTTTGGTCCCATAATCATCCACAACATCAAAATCCCACCAGGTAATAAAATTACTATTAATAAGGGCCCTAAAATGTAAGAATAAAAAGTAATAAATGGAATAAACAAAATATAACCAATGAGCTGTTTGATGAAATCCATAAGATATCTTATTTAAATTGAACGTGCTCACAATGTAATTGAGCGCAGTCACTTTGTCAAGAGTATGCTCTTTCCCACATCTAATTAAAAATAACCAGCTGAAATATATGAATAAAAAAACGCAAACCTATAATAAAATCCTCTCATCTGCTTGGCTTTTGTTTTTAGAACAAGGTTACGCTGATACTTCGACGAGAGAAATTGCAAAGGCTGCTAATGTGGCTGTTGGAACTGTTTTTAGTCATTTCGAAGGAAAGATAGACTTATTAAAAGCAGGTATGTATGAAAAAATTAAAACTATTATTAGTCAGGCTAGCTTAACAGATCGCCAACATGAACCTCACCTTAAATTATCTCATTATGCTCTGCCCTTATTTGAATTTTATTGTAGTAATAGCGAATTCAGTAAAATATTGATTAGCGATATAATTTGGCAAAAAGATTTTTTTGAACAACAAATAGGCGAGTTTGAAAAGCGTTTATTCAATGAGCAGCCTGAGTTTGATGATTTAAAAGCAGGCGTGATGTTAGATTGTTATTTCATGACATTAATCTTTGGCTTAAATGAGCAAGTTCCAGAGCCAGAAAAAATGTTGCACCAACTAACTAAAAAAATATCTATTCTTTAGCCGTAATGCGCACTTTGGCCGCCTTTATGGACTTGCGGACCTTAAAGGTTTTTGGCAGGTTGGTGATCTTCTCACAATTTTATAGACACTAAGCTTATCTTTGAATGTAACCTTTCATACTCATTCATTTTTTGTTTGGCCGAGTAATGTGTTTCGTCCGCTTAGGGTTGTTTCCAGACGATCAGACAATTCTGTGTGTGTCCGGTTATCGCTCATATCGGTCTGTCAGATAAAATCTAAACCGGTAGTGTTTAGAAATCTGTGTCATTTCAGTATTATTAAGAAAACAGTGTTAACACCAAGCGACTTTGTCGTATCTTAATTACCAAGCGATTCTGTCGTAATCGCTAATTACCAAGGGAATTTGTCGGTCACTTTTTTACGTGTCTGTTAGTGTTTTGTTTTTTGGAATACTAATAAGGCATGTTGAGGATGATTGTGATGGATTCAAAAGCTCAACTCACTGTTGATATTATTGCTAAAGTAGCAGAAAACAGAATAACAATTGGCAATGCAGCAAAGTTACTTAACAAGTCACGACGTACAATTGAACGCTACGTCAAACAATATCAGCAAGTCGGTATTCAATTTGCTATTGAATGGTAATCGTGGCAAAGCCCCGCCAAATAAAACACCAGTATCAATTAAAAAAGCCGTGCAAACTCTGATTAAAGAAAAGTATTTCGACTTGAATCTGCTTCACTTAGCTGAGCAATTAGCAATCAATGAAAACATCGTAGTTAAGCGCGAGACCCTACGAAGTTGGGCGCATGATATCCACCATGTTAAACGCGCTAAACGAAGACGTAGTAATGTTCGCAAACGCAGAGAGCGCATGGAAGCTCCGGGATTAATGATGCAAATGTATGGCAGCCCTCATCGTTGGTTTGGTGATAAAAAGCACTGTTTAGTTATCATAATTGACGATGCGACTAGTGAAGTATACGCCGAGTTCTTTCCTTCAGAAACGACCGTAGGTTGTTTGAAGGTAATGCGAGAATGTATTGAAACCCAAGGTGTGTTTAAAACGCTTTATGTAGACAGAGCTGGTATATTCGGCGGGCCAAAGCGTTGCAACTTCTCTCAAATGCAACGCGCCTGTGAAGAATTAGGTATCGAAATAATCTTTGCTAATTCACCACAAGGTAAGGGGCGTGTTGAGCGTGCGTTTGATACCTTCCAAGACCGACTTGTGCCGGAGCTTAGGTTAAATAATATCAATGATATTGCTGGGGCTAATGCTTACCTTAAACATGTCTTTATTCCTCAATACTGGCAAACTAAAATACAAGTGAAATCGAAACAACGCTCTGAGTTCACGCCATTATCAATACACACCAACCTAGACGATATCTGTGTCATCAAAGATCACCGTAAAATACGTAATGATCATACCTTCAGCTATGACAACAAGTTTTACTTGATTGATTCACCGCTCAAATACTCGATTGGCAATCAAAAAGTAGAAATTAGAAAAACGAGCAAGAAAGAGTTTACTGCTCACTTCGCTGGACGACAGCTTAAAATATCAGAGGTAAACGAACCAAGTAAACTTGCATCAGAAGACTTGGCTGTACAGAAAAAGCTTGAAGTATTAGCGCTAATTGAGGAACTTGGAAGTGTCAGTGCAGCCTCACGTCAAAGTGGCGTATCGCGAGATACTATTCACCGTCACCTAAAGCTGGTTAAGCAAGGAGGGCCTGATGCTTTAAAACGTCAAGAGACTCCAAACCTGCGACATAAAAATTGTGTAGATATGGCAATTGAAAAAGCTATGATTGAGTTCTCAATCGAACATCCTCACCTCGGTCAGCAGAAAGTCGCCATGAAGCTGGCAGAGGCACTTGGTATTGATATCAGCTCAAATGGTGTGCGTAGTGTATGGCTAAGAAACAATATGAATACCACTGCACTGAGAGTTGATAAATCACAATCCTTGAAAAAATCAGCATGAGCCATAGCCAGTTGAGGTACTGGCTGTTATGCTATTTACGACAAAGTTGCTCGGTAATTAGACCGACAGTATCCCTTGGTAATCACACTACTACAATAAAAGCTGAGCGCTCTAACAACCGTTCTTATTTTATTGTTACACTATCTGCAAAGTAATTTAGAGTAAATAGCTGTGCTGCCGGTTCAAGACATATATCAACAACTTGTTACTACATTACAAAGTAACCCTGTTACATTATTACAAGCACCACCTGGTGCGGGTAAGTCTACGTGGTTGCCGCTGCAGCTTATGCGCGATGGGCACTTTAAACGTATTGTAATGTTAGAACCTCGCCGATTGGCTGCGCGTAATATTGCCAGTTATTTAGCAAAGTGCCAAAACGAGAGCGTTGGGCAAAGTGTGGGCCTACGCATTCGCGGTGAGAGCAAAGTAAGCAGTAATACGCGCCTTGAAATAGTGACCGAAGGCATGCTGACACGCATGCTACAAAACGACCCAGAATTAAGCGATATTGATTTACTGATATTTGATGAATTTCATGAGCGCTCAATTGCCGCCGACACTTCACTGGCGTTTGCACTAGAGACCCAAAGCGCATTGCGTGAAGATTTAACCATCATGCTTATGTCGGCAACGCTTGATAGTGAGCGTTACACTGCGTTTTTTGATTGCCCTGTCATTCAATCAAATGGTCGCAGCTACCCAATAGATGAAGTATATATGCCCATAAAAGATGAAAGCCGCTGGCTTGATGCAATTCCTGGAATAATAAAACAAGCGCTTGATGAGCAAACCGGCAGTGCATTAATATTTTTACCTGGGCAGTTTGAGATACTACGTGTACAACAAGCACTCACTGATTTGCCCAATAACTGCACGGTGGCAACGCTATTTGGCGAGCAAGATAAAGCTAATCAGCAAGCTGCTATTGCCCCCGCGCCAGAGGGCATACGCAAAGTAGTGCTTACTACTAATGTGGCCGAAACCAGTTTAACTATTGAAGGCATACGCATTGTAATTGACAGCGGTAAACGCCGTGCAGCGACCTTTAATTTAAAAACAGGGGTTACTGAGCTCACAACACAAAGTATATCGCGCTCGTCTGCTGTACAGCGTGCAGGACGTGCAGGGAGAATAGAGCCGGGCATTGTTTATCGAATTGGCTCAAAGCAAACCTTTGAGCGGCGCAATAGCCACGACAACCCCGAAATACTAACATCAGACATAAGCCAACTCATGCTTGAGGCAAAGCAGTGGGGGGCCAGTATTGATGAATTGACTTTGCTCGATAAACCCACTGAGCAGCAATGCGTACAGGCAAGCAATTTACTTAACATGCTTGAGGCGATTGACTGCAAAGGCAAGCTCACCGCGCTTGGCAGTAAAATGTTAGGTTTTGGCGCTGATATCCGCTTAGCGCATATGTTAATAAAAGCACAAATGCTGGATAAGCAACTCCCTGGTATTTATCGTCTTGCTATATATTTAGTCGCATTATTAGAGAGTCGAGTAAACAGCGCTAATGAGTTGAGTTTGGCACTTCATAGCCAACAGCAACGGCCGCATCCGGTATTTAAGCAGCAGTTAAAGTATTGGCAAAGCCGTTTAAAGGTAAAATATGAAAACAGCGAATTAAATACGCATTATATTAGTTTGCTAGTGGCACTCGCGTATCCCGATCGCATTGCTAAAAAACGCGGTAATGGTTATCTACTTGCCAATGGTGCAGGCGCTGAGCTGAACAACGATTACTGGCACAACGACGACTACCTAGCTATCGCCACAATGGGCGGGCACAAAGGCGGACGTATTTTTGCCGCCACCGCGCTCAACCCCACTGAGTTACAGCAATATTTACCGCATTTATTTAGCACGCTTACCCGCTGCGAATTTGACGAAAAAACTGCACGTTTTATTCATCAAGATGAAGTGAAGCTCGGTGCAATTGTGCTTTCAAGCCAACCAAGTAAACAAAAACTAGATAAGAGTGAACGTGCAAAAGCATGGCTTAATTTATTTTCAAAGCAGGGGTTTTCACTGTTTAATGAACAACAAGAAAGTGAGCAGTTACTTACTCGAATGAGCTTGGCAAGTAAGTTTATGCCCAATGATTTTGTGCAGATAACAGAGCAACAACTGATTGACAATGCAGAGCAGTGGCTAGGCGTATTTTTAGAAGATATTAAAACCTTAGATCAACTTAAAAAGTTTAATTACTTTGAAGCGCTGCAAAATTGTTTTGATTGGCAACAGCAATCGCGATTGAAACAATTATTACCCTTGCGCTTAACCGTACCGAGTGGTTCAAATATTAAAATAATATACCAGCTCGACGGTCCAGCAAAACTCAGTGTGCGCATGCAAGAAGTGTACGGTTTAACCAATACGCCGATACTAGCTAATGGCAAATTGCCGTTACTTATGGAGTTATTATCGCCGGGTAAACGCTCACTGCAACTTACCCAAGACTTAGCGCACTTTTGGGCTAGCAGTTACCGTGATGTGCAAAAAGAAATGAAAGGTCGCTATCCTAAGCACTTTTGGCCAGATGACCCTGCAAATAGTGTGGCAACCAACAGGGTAAAAAGTAAAATGTGAGTGTTATTTACTTAACGTTAATTGTTTTATTATCAAGCATATTAAGATAACCTGAACTCTGGATAATAAATCTATCTCGAGCAGCTATTATCAGCGCTAACTGCGTTGAATTTACTTGCAATAGGCTAGCTATTGACGCGTAAATTCGCCTTGTTT
>NZ_PNDU01000215.1:0-6640 GCF_005886635.1 Pseudoalteromonas sp. S558
AGCAAGGGCGCGCATGCGAGTACCGTACTCTATAGTCTTGTTGAAACCGCAAAGGCCAATGACCTTGTGGTGCATGATTATATTTCTATTTGCTTGCAGCACCTTGCTAATCAGCCAGATAACCTAGAGCCGCTGTTACCTTGGAACATTAAGCAAAGCTAGGTGTCGTTAGCTAGACGCTTACATTCAAGCGGCCTTTTCCATAGCTACGACAATGACGTAAGTTTAAACCATTACTTGTGTTTTTAAGTCTCGGAAGGACTCTTCTATCTGCATTCGCTGACTGTAAATTTTAACAATATCTTGTGCTGAATAATTAATATTGCACAATGTAGTGGTATCGCGATGTACAACGGTTTAACACCGTTTGATTACATCATCTTTTATTTATTGGTTTTAGAGGGGTTACATAATATTTTGTTTCGTACACGTGCATCATGCGTTTAGCAGTATCTGCATCGAACCCGTCATAGTGGACTCCTTTAAGAAATTCATACATTGCGGGGGTACGCATATACTGGTTAATTAAGGTTATTGCTTTTTCGCCTTCGACTGTTTGGCTGCAAGCAAAGTAACCATTAATAAACTCGGGGTATTCACTTATTGCACGGCTATCTAGCTGGGCATACTGTTCGTCAGATAAAAATGATTTAACAGTGTATTCGTAATTAACAATTATATCGATGCGTTTATGTATAAGTAATTGCCCTAATTGTGCAAAGCTATCGGCACTATTTATAGAAGCCACTTGATGCTGATAATCTGCAAACATGTTATCTAGCTCTTGATAACTGGCAGATGCAACAATTCCAAATGTTTTTTGATCTGCAAGTAATTTAGAAACAGACACTGTTTCTGGTAGCCCTTGTAGGGTCTCTTTATATCCAAAAATTTTACGCTGTACGAACATTGTTGTGGGTATTTCAGAGAACAAGAAAAGCTTTTCTCGTTGCTTTGTTTTAATCATATTATAACTGCATACAGGTTGCGGCCCGGATAAACGCTTTATTAAGCGAGCATGGTTAGTCCATTCTGTACTAACGTTAAATTCATCGCGTAGTATTTGTTGGAAAAGAGCATAAAAACGTTTTTCAGTTGTGCGCTCAGTCGTATCGTCATTATACGCACGGGACAATATAGTAAGGGAAGAGTGAGCTTCGGCTAGGAGAGGTAAACTAAGTAAACTAATGAAAATACAATGTTTTAAAATATTCATGCAATTTCCTTTTTGTTTAAAACTACCAAGAAATGCTTGAGTTGTCTTTATAAAAAAAGCCCATACGGGCTTTTTTTATACTTAAACACAACAGATTCAATTATCGTGCGTTGGTACTTTCAAAAATTTTGTCAGCTGAGGCTGCTACAAAACCAGTATAAAGCTCGCCGTCTGCTTTAGGGTAACGAATCGCAAACTCATAAAAGCAGCTAGGAATACTCATGTCACCATCACTAAATGTGACAGCGTAATCATCAGCAAGTGTTGATGATTGCTCAAGTAGCACCTCTGGTGAGCCTTTTACTTCGCCGCCTGATGTATTAAGTACAAAGCCAGCGTCTTTTAGCGCTTGGTTAACATCATGTATGTTATTAAACTTAGCAAGCGTATTAATATTGACGGTAAAGTGATTTGCACGATAGCCCCACGCTGACATCCACGCTGCATACTCGCTTTCGGCTAGCAATTGCTTGTAAGTATCAGTACTTACTTGCCAATGCGTTCCTGAATACAAAAAGTTATCAGCAGTGACAGCATTTTCATCAATTTTATCAACCATGTCGATTACGATGGTTTGTAACTCTGGCGAGCATTTTTCGACTAATAGCTCAGAAATAAACACTTTTGGTTGATTCGGATCGCTATGTTCATAGTGTTTTGCGTAAAGTTTTTTAGCTTCAAAGTGGTACTCACCACATTCTTTGTAACCAATAGCTAAAAAGTGAGCGGCGAGTTTTTCAAGACCGACCTTTTCAATATTAAATGTACGCAGCGCAATATGGTCGTTAATGATGTCATCTTTTTGCGTTGAACCTAAAAGGTCATGAATTTTCTCGGCCGATGGCGTCACTGTTAAATAGTTGCTCCAAAGGTTATCAAATAATGTGTTTACATTAGAATGCATTTTAAATCCTTAAATTTGGTTATTTAGTTACTCTATTATTAAGCCCGGCGCGAGGGTTTTCGGTAAGCTCACTGTGTCTGATTCAACAGATGCAACAGGGTAAGCACAATAATCAGCAGCGTAATAGGCACTTGCTCTGTGGTTACCACTGGCACCTATTCCACCAAACGGTGCAGCACTAGAGGCGCCGGTAATAGGGCGATTCCAGTTAACAATACCGGCACGAATACGCTTTAAAAAGTGTGTGTAATCATCTTCGTTATCAGCTAGTAAACCAGCAGATAAACCAAAACTTGTGTTGTTAGCTTCAATAATTGCGTTGTCAAAATCAGTATAACGATATACTTTTACAAGCGGCCCAAAGTGCTCTTCATCGGGCATGTCGGTAATGCTTGTTACATCAATAATACCTGGGCTTACAAAGCCTGTACCTGGTTTTAATTGTTTTAGTTCAACAAGTATTTGCGCACCTTTTGAGACTAATTCATTTTGTGCGGTGACCATACCAAGGGCTGCTTTTTCGCTTATCATTGCACCCATAAAAGGCTGCTCTGTAGCAAAGCTGTCATCTACAACTATGTGTTTAGTCGCACTTATTAGCTTTTCTAAAATAGCATCGCCATTAAGTGATTTCTCAATAAATAAGCGGCGTGCACACGTACAGCGTTGACCTGAAGTGATAAAGCCTGATTGAATAATGTCGTGCACAGCAGCGCTCACATCACTCACGTTTTTTACAATAAGAGGATTATTGCCACCCATTTCGAGCGCTAATATTTTGCCTGGGTGTCCTGCAAATTGTTTATGCAATAGGTGTCCGGTGTTTGAGCTACCTGTAAAAAACAAGCCATCGATATCTTTATGAGAGGCAAGTGCTTTACCTGTTTCAATTTCACCTTGTACAAGGTTAATAACGCCTGCGGGTAAACCTGCTTTTAGCCAAAGAGAGAGGGTGAATTCTGCAACGTGCGGTGTAAGTTCTGATGGCTTAAATATCACGGTGTTGCCTGCTAAAATTGCAGGAACAATATGCCCGTTTGGTAAATGCCCAGGAAAGTTATACGGACCAAAAATAGCCACAACGCCATGCGGTTTGTGTCTAATAAACGCTTTAGCACCGGGCATTGGGTTTTCGGTTGTACCGGTACGCTCATGGTACGCTTTAACTGAAATAGCTATTTTGCCTGTCATTGCGCCCACTTCGGTGCGCGTTTCCCATAATGGCTTACCTGTTTCGCGCGCAATTATGGTCGCAAATTCTTCGCTGTGTTCTTTTAATTGTGCGGCAAAGTTTTCCAAAATGGCTATACGCTCTTCAAGCAGTGTGTCTGCCCATTGTATTTGCGCGGCTCTGGCTGCTTTTACCGCTGAATCTACTTGAACAGCGTTTGCGCCATTACCGCGCCATACCGCATCACCATTACTTGGATTGATTGACTCAAATGCCGGACCAAGGCCCACATGCCACTGGTTATTAATTAGGTGTGTATTCATAAATAATTTACAGGCGGAAAAATCGCGCTGCATCTCCTTGGCTTAAATTAAGCGCCTTAGCCACATCTTGGCTAATAACGAGGGTATGTTTTGCATGGTTGTAATGTGCGTCTTTGGTAAATGTTGCTCTAAAGCCACTTACGCCTTGATTACATACAGCCAGCGTATCAGAGCTATTTTGTGATATGTGATCAAGCTCACCAATCGTAATAGGGCAAACTTGAGAGTCGCGAATACTGCGAATATTACCAAGCTTTGCTTCAACCGTTGGGCCTGCGTCAAATAAGTCAACATAGCCTCTGTGCTCAAAACCTTCTTTTTCTAATAATTTTAGCGCAGGTTTTGTTTTTTCATGCACATGGCCGATAACTGCTTGGGCTTTTTTACTAAGCAAATTTACATAAATTGGGTATTTAGGCATTAATTCGCTAATAAATACCTTATCGCCTAAGCCCACTAAGTGATCCGCTTCTGGAAATTCAATACTAAAAAAGTGCTCTTGCAGCCATTGCCAAAAAGGCGAGTGGCCGTCTTCGTCGCTAACACCGCGCATTTCTGCGATAACGGTATCGGCAAAACGCTCGCTATGCTGAGCCATAAATAAAAAGCGTGAACGTGATAAAAAGCGACCCGTTAAACCTTTGCGGCTATTTTCGCGCAAAAACAATGTGCATATTTCAGAGCAACCTGTGTAGTCGTTACACATGCTTAAAATGTCGACAGTGTTATATACATTTAAAGTAGGTGAGTGGTGTACCGTTTTACCTAAATGATAATGATATAAAGGAACCGATAAGCCTACTGCGGCTTCAATAGCGGTTGTCCCAACAACGTCACCGGTTTCGCTGTCTTCTAAAACAAATAAATAGCTTTCATCGAGAGGTTGGTTAACATTCTTAGCAAAGCTTGTTTCAGCACGTTCAATTTTTTCTTTAAGTTGTGCGTCGTCCACAGGTAAAGAGGTAAATCCATGGCCTGATTCAATCGCAATTTGTTTAAGCGCGTCAAAATCATTGGCAGTAATAGGACGTAATACTTGCATTTATTGCTTGCTCCAATAGCACGCCAGTAGGCGTGCTAATTTAAACTATATTAACCGTTTACTACATCGCCAACGGCTTTTTCAAAGCGCGCTAAGCCTTCTTTAATATCTTCAAACGGAATAACTAAAGATGGTGTAAAGCGGATCACATCCATACCCGCCACTAAGTTCATTAAGCCATTGTTAGCACTTGCTACTAAAAAGTCGCGAGCGCGTCCGGCAAACTGCTCATTTAATACCGCGCCAATTAATAAGCCTTTACCGCGTACTTCACTAAATACGTTGTACTTTTCGTTAATAGCGTTTAAACCGTCACGGAATAACTGTTCGCGCTCTTTAACACCATTTAGTACGTCAGGCGTATTTACAGTATCAAATGCGGCTTCTGCAACCGCACATGCAAGTGGGTTACCACCATACGTTGAGCCGTGTGTACCAATTTTTAAGTGAGCTGCAATCTCAGTTGTGGTGATCATTGCACCAATAGGAAAACCACCGCCAAGTGCTTTTGCCGTTGTTAAAATGTCAGGTACAACCTCTAAACCTTCGTACGCGTATAAATCGCCCGTGCGGCCAACACCTGTTTGTACTTCATCAAAAATGAGTAATGCGTTATGTTTAGTACAAAGCTCTCGTACTTTTTTAGCAAAGTCATCTGTTGGTGAAATTATACCGCCTTCACCTTGTAATGGTTCCATCATAACGGCACACGTTTTATCGCTGATCAGCGCTTCGAATGCAGCAATGTCGTTAAAATCACAATGCACTATGTCAGCAGGTTTTGGGCCAAAACCATCTGAATAAGCGGCTTGCCCGCCCACTGTTACTGTAAAGAACGTACGGCCGTGGAAGCCTTTATTAAAGGCGATAATTTGTGTTTTTTCAGCGCCATGTACATCTAATGCAAAACGACGCGCTAGTTTAAGCGCTGCTTCGTTTGCTTCAGCGCCTGAATTTGCAAAATACACTTTTTCAGCAAAAGTCGCATCGACCATTTTTTTAGCTAAACGGAGCGCAGGCTCATTAGTCATTACGTTTGATAAGTGCCAAATCTTTTCACCTTGCTCTTTTAATGCTTTAACTAGTGCTGGGTGGCAATGACCTAAACAGTTAACGGCAATACCACCGGCAAAATCAATAAATTCATTGTTGTTTTGATCCCACACGCGAGAACCTTCACCACGAACAGGGATAACCGCTGAAGGATTATAGTTTGGTACCATTACATCGTTGAATAAATCTCTAGTTACTTGCATTTTGTACACCTAAATTGAGGGCTTAGATAAGATAGTAGTTGCTAAATCAAAGAAGAATATAGCCATTATTCTTCAGCAAACACGGTATTAGTTTTAATAAGGCGTCATTATCGAAGGTTGTCAGTTAAATTTGCAGTGCTATTTTGTGAAAAATGATTAAAATAAAAGTCAAAATAACGAAATTAATAACCATTATGATAACTCCACAAGACGAAAAGCTATTATCTATACTAAAAACAAATGCCAGAGCGAGTATTTCGGATCTTGCTAGACTGCTAAATTTATCTCGCTCTACAGTGCAAAGTAGGATGTTGAAGTTAGAAGAAAATGGAGTCATTAAAGGTTACAGCGTCGATTATGGAGATGACTACCTAAGTAAGATGGTGTCGGCGCACGTGTCAATAAAGGTAAAGCAAAAGCTCACCACTAAAACTAATTTAGAACTAAAACAAATTGATGCAATATCGCAGCTTTATGCCATAAGTGGCGAATTTGATTTAATTGCCGTTGTACAAGCGCAAAACTTAGAGCAACTGAGCCATTTACTTGATGATATTGGTAACCTTGATGGGGTGGAGCGCACAACATCATCTGTTATTTTAGAGACTAAGTTTAAACGCTAATATATTTGTATCATAGTTGTCCGCAGTTCAGGTTATTTATTTAAGTGATAGATTTTCTATGGGGCCTGTACGAGGGCGTGTTGGCCTTTCGTGATTGATTTTGCA
>NZ_PNDU01000216.1:0-4835 GCF_005886635.1 Pseudoalteromonas sp. S558
GATAACGCAGCATAAATGCCAAACATGCGCTGCCCTTTGGGTTCTTTCTAGGGACGATTAACTCTTTGTTGCTCGGTTTTTACTTAGCCCACTAGGTTACAAACCTCGCGCCGCGATTAAATCGTCCCTAGATTGAACAAATTTCAATCTACAAAGGTCAACACGCCCTAGGATATAACCTTGTTATATCGATTTAGTGAGCTGGCCAATATAATCAATGGAATGAATATATGAACTACGTTGAACAAATAAATAAAATTAAATCGTTAGTTGAATATTACACTTGTCAATTTAATCAGCCTATTAGTGAGTTACTAAATAACCCCTCAAGTGAATTTAAGCAATCGGCTTATCGTCTTTTTTACGAACTGATTAAGTTTAAAAACCCTTCTTTTTGCCAAGAACCACACCCTATAAATGAGGTATTTAGCTTAATCAAACGCTCAATTTCTTGCACTGAACACTCAGAAAAGTCAGCACTTGAATGTGTTGAACGTTGGTGGCTTGAATGGTACTTCACGCTAGAAATGGATGCCAAACTTGCATCAAGCATAACTGACATACCTGCGAGTTATGTATCATCAAGCACACAACACCCAATGCGTAAACATGAGCTAAGCCATTACGCTAGGTTGTTTACTGTGCTGCCAATGCCAATTTGTAATGTGTGTGCTCGAACTGGTGATCTATTAAAAGTAAATCAACGCTTTGTTGATGTTTTTGGTTACACGTTAGATGAAGTGCCTAATTTAGCTGCTTGGTGGGAAAAGGCTTTTCCAGATCCAGAGTATAGAAAATCAGCCAAGGCATTATGGAAAAATTCTTTGCAGTTTGCGAAGGGAAATAATAACGATATTCCTGCAAATGACTATCGTGTTCGTTGCAGTAACGGTAGCGAGTTAGTAATGGAAGTGTCGGGTATTGATAATTGCGATGAATTTATTGCAGTATTTTACGATGCCACTGAACGTCTAAAAGCACAAGATATACTACGTGATATGGCTTTTCTTGATTCGTTGACAAAAATAGCAAATAGGCGCCGTTTTGATGAGCAGTTTGCGTATGAGTTTGAGCGATTAAAAAGCAGTGCCGATAAATTATCTATGATCTTTATTGATGTTGATCATTTTAAACAATTTAATGACCGATACGGGCATGTAACTGGCGATATTTGTCTGCGTGATGTCGCACAAAAAATTGCAGCGACGGTGAGTCGCCCCGAAGACTTTGTAGCGCGGTATGGCGGTGAAGAATTTGTTGTGTTATTACCGCAAACAGATACGCATGGTGCACTTTTCATTGCAGATCAGATCCAAAAAGCGATAGAAGAGCTAGCAATACCACACCAAGATAGTTTTACAGGAGTTTTGTCAATCAGCATGGGAGTTAACACAGCGGATGCGAACGATGACAAACTTGTCTTTTTAAAAGCAACCGACAGTGCTCTTTATTATGCAAAAAGACAGGGACGAAATTGTATTGCACTTAGCTCTGAAAACTTGTAAATATGCTTCTTTAATTCTAGGGCGATTTAATCGTCCCTAGAAAGAGCCCAACAGGCAGCGCATATTTGGCATTTATGCTGCGTTATCGCCTGTTTGCTGTGTAAATTTATCGCGCTCTTTTACAAGTAAAAACTCATTTTGCTTTTTTACTATTGCTGCAACGGTAACATGCGGTTTATGCATCAACTACGCCCTTAATTACTTTGTATTCACCACAATTAATATCATCCAACGTATAGTTACCAATACTATAGCGAATGAGGCGAAGAGTAGGGTGGCCAATATGCGCAGTCATACGGCGGACTTGCCTGTTTTTACCTTCGTTAATGGTAATGCTTAGCCACGTAGTGGGGATGGCTTTTCGTTCACGTACAGGCGGGTTACGCGCCCAAATTATAGGTTCATCTATTGTTTTAACGTTAGCGGGGAGTGTTAGCCCGTCTTTAAGCTCTACGCCATTGCATAAATCGTTTATTGATTCACTCGTGGGTTTACCTTCAACTTGTACCCAGTAGGTTTTATTGGTTTTTTTATCTGGTGCGGTTAAGGTGTTTTGTAATTTTCCACAGTTTGTTAAAAGCAATAAACCTTCACTGTCTCTGTCGAGCCGTCCCGCTGCGTATACTTCTTTAATAGGGATAAACTCTGCAAGCGTTTTCCTATCGGCATCATCTGTAAATTGACAAAGCACATCAAATGGTTTGTTAAACAGGACAATTTTTCTGTCTTTCGACGCTATTGGTGGCTTGATTTCTCTTTTACCAGAAGGCGTTTTGTTAAGTGCGCTGCGTGAATAAGTGCGGCCAGTGTTTCTTTTAGGCTTAGCTTCACTTGCTTGGTTATTACCTGATTTAGCTCTCATTATATACACCTAGCTGGTTTTGGTAATCCGGCAATTTTTGTGGCTTGTTTAGCAGGACCTTTGGGAAATAATTTATATAAATAAAGGCTATTCCCTTTATCTTCACCGAGGGCTTTTGCCATCGCTTTTACTAGCATTCTAATTGCGGGGCTGGTGTTATATTCAAGGTAAAAGTCACGCACAAAATTAATCACTTCCCAGTGTTGTTCACTAAGTGTAATGTTTTCTTGAGTAGCGATAACAAGAGCAAGCTCTTTTGACCATAAAGTATGGTCGAGTAAGTAGCCTTGTGTGTCGGTTTCAATCTGTTGGTTGTTAAATTCAAGCATGAGTTACCACGTAATTGATTGATTAGTTGATAAAGTGAGTGCTACAAAATCGTTATAACTAATCGCTTTATCGTTATCTGCTAATTTTATTGCACGTACTTGCGCGTCTTGTTCGAGTATTAGCAGTGTATCTGCAAATTGCCTAAACTGTTTTTTTGCAAAGCAGGCATCACCAACCAGCAAAATGCTATCGGTTGGTAAAATTAAATTTTTTAATTGATTTGCACAGTAATAGTTAAGTGGCTTTGAAAAAATATGTAAGGTGATCATAGGTTCACCACATGTTGCTGTGCTTTAATTAATGTTTGTTGTTGGCTAAAGTTAAGTGCTTTTGCTTCGATGAGTAAATCATGTTTACTTAAACCATAATCAAGTAATGACTTCTCACACACGTAAATGTTTTCAACATCGTAGATTTCGAGTGTTTTTATATTTTTAAAAAAATCTTTTAAGCCAATATTGTTCGGTTGCTGATGCTTTTTTAAAGCCAAAACGGCAGGGCCGCTAAATAGCCAACTTACATTTTGATCAACAGCAGCAAATATCAGCGTCATATCAAGTGCATCACGAATGTTTAAATCGTCAAATGGGCTACACTGACTCATTACTAATACGTTTATCATTTAAATTGCACCCATTTATCTGCATCAGATGCAAGCATGGCAAATTCAGCTAATCCTGCCACTGCAAATACACCTGTGTTTTTAATATCTAACCCGCGTTTTTGCGCGGCGGTAACACACAGCATTAAATTTAGTTTTTGATCGGCGAGTTGCTGCCAAAGTGCTGAAATTTGAAGTTCGTCTGAGGATAAATCAAAGTGGGTAGATGCATGATAAATACCTTGCTGGTATAAAAAAATAGCATCAATGGTGTGCCCTTGGGCTAAACATGCATTTGCAAATTTAACTATGCGTTGCGTGGTATCGTGATCGGATGGTGGTGTATGTAATGAAAGAACAAAGCGCGACAAAACAATTCCAATAAAAAAGCCCCAATTAAGGGGCTATTTTAACAGAACTATTTAATTAGTCATCACTTGCGCCAAGTAGAGCAAGTAAAGATGTAAATAAGTTATATACGCTTAGGTATAAAGACACTGTTGCGCGAATGTAGTTAGTTTCGCCGCCGTTAATGATTCGGCTTGTATCGAATAAAATCAAACCAGACATAATCAGTACAACTGCCGCATTAAGCACCATAAACATTAATGAGCTGCCAACAAAAATATTAACTATGCTAGCTACAATCACAACGATTAAGCCAACAGTTAAAAAGCCACCCATGAATGAGAAGTCTTTTTTAGTATTCAGTGCATAAGCAGATAAACCAAAAAAGATAAGCGCTGTAGAACCCAACGCTTGCATAATAAGCATTGGGCCATTAGGCATTGCAGCATAATGGTTAAGCAATGGACCTAAGCCTGCTCCCATTAGACCGGTGAAAGCAAACACCCAAAATACACCAGATGCGGTATCTGCTTTTTTATTGACAACAAATAATAAACCGAATGAAACAAGTGTAAACACAATCCCCATAAAGTAAGGTAATTGTAGTGCCATTGAAATACCAGCAGTTACTGCACTGAATGCAAGTGTCATTGCTAATAAAAAGTAGGTGTTTTTAAGTACCTTGTTTGTTTCAATGGTAGACATTACCGGTTTCGCGGTATTGTACGATTGATTAAACGCCATTGTAGAGCTCCTTTAAGTGAAACGTGTGTGTTTCGATAATTTAACTAAAATT
Organism: Pseudoalteromonas sp. S558; assembly: GCF_005886635.1. Classification (NCBI taxonomy): domain Bacteria; kingdom Pseudomonadati; phylum Pseudomonadota; class Gammaproteobacteria; order Alteromonadales; family Pseudoalteromonadaceae; genus Pseudoalteromonas; species Pseudoalteromonas sp. S558. The sequence continues at coordinate 4,443 of NZ_PNDU01000216.1, forward strand.
AGATTACCAACTCTTATATGTTTGGGCAAACCTTTGTAGATCAATAGAGTTAAATATTTAAATAAAAGTGTATTGACGGCTAAATTAAAAACATTTTGTTTTAACTTTAGACAAATTAATTGTTTTTTAATCACTTAAACAATTAATTAAAAAAAAAGCTTCACAAAAGGGATGGGTTTCCCTATTATGCAGGCCGTGCGGAGAGATGGCAGAGTGGTCGAATGCACCGGTCTTGAAAACCGGCATGGGTTTATAGCCCATCTAGGGTTCAAATCCCTATCTCTCCACCACTTATTTAATAAGTGTGTGGTAATTAAAGTATCATTCATTTAAATAGTTATTAGTACACTCTTACTTTTAACTTAGCAGTATCGGAGAGATGGCAGAGTGGTC
>NZ_PNDU01000217.1:0-5301 GCF_005886635.1 Pseudoalteromonas sp. S558
AGCAGGCGGGTTGGTATTTAGGCAAGGCAGCGCCTATGTAGTGTGGTTATTCCCCATAAATAGGCGATAACGCAGCATAAATGCCAAACATGCGCTGCCCGAAGGGTTCTGCCTAGGGGCAATTTACTCTTTGTTGCTCGGTTTTTACTTAGCCCACTAGGTTACAAACCTCGCGCCGCGATTAAATTCTCCCTAGATTGAACAAATTTTAATCCTGAAAGGTCAACAGGTCCTAATTATTTACGCTTATTAATAAAATATACCAATAAATACTAAATTTATAATGATATTGGTCGATACTTAATCTAACCTGACTGTTATGGTTACGTAAGTTAACAACTAATAGGAATATCTATGAATCAATCAATTAAAATAGCCTCAATTGCTACTGCACTGTCACTAATCTCACTTAACGTGTCTGCTGAAACTGCGAGCTTTAACGCGGGCGTAAAAGTACAAAATGCGTTTACTTTTACTAAAACAGCAGACTTAGACTTTGGAACGATACGCGCTACCGCTGATACAGCGGCGACAGAAACAGCCACTTTAGTTTTAGCTGCAAACCCAGCAACCGCTGCTACAACAGCATCTACTGATGCGACAGCAGCAGAAATTGCAGTATTAGCTGCGGGCTCACCGGCTTCGTTTTCAGTATCAGGTGTTTCACCATTTGCGACCCTTAGCATTACCGGTACCGGTATTACAGGTGCAATTTCACCAGTAACCGCTCCTGCAGGAACGGCTGGTTTTACTCTAGGTACGCCAACGTATTATGTGCTTACAGGCGCTACACCTAACAGCGTAGCTACAACTACTATCCAAGTTGACTCAACAGGTGCTGCAACATTTAATGTAGGCGCAACGCTTACTACAGACGCTACAACGCCAGCTAGTGATTATATTGACGGTGATTATAGTGGTACATTCACATTATTACTGGATTATTAAGAAATATTGCCTGCTTTAATAAGCAGGCATTTTTATGATAAAGCCTATTTTACTACTAAGTGCGTTTTATAGCGTAAACGCACTTTCTCAAGTAACCGTTTTAGAGCCACTTAGCTTTGGCACAATTGTGGTTGTTGAAAATACACCAAGCAGCTCAATCACATTACTACCAAGCGGTACTAGCTCTGGAACAAATATACACATAATGCGAAATGGATACCCTGCAGAACTGCTATTTGAGGGATTTGGGGCACGCGTTCAAATAAATATTACAGATTCAGGAGTTCACCAACCGCTTACTCGAATCAATGGCGGGACAGCGTTTACACTTGATAATATAATTTATGCCAATTCAATAGTCACAAATGCCTATGGCATGGCCACTTTAAAAATAGGTGGACAACTAAGTGCTAGCGGCGATGGTCAGCTTTACTTAGATGATAATTATTCAACAACCGTTGAAATAACAATTGCCTATTAAGAGAAATAATCACAATGAAGTTATTAAAGTTTTTTATTTTAGTCGTCTATGGCTGCCAGTTATTAATTAGTTTTTCGAGCCATGCAGATTTACTTATTTCCCCTACACGGGTGTCTTTTGATGAGCGCCAAAGAGTTGCTAAAGTAATCGTAATAAATAACGGTGATGAATACAGAACTTACCGTTTGTCATGGCAAGAAAAAACCGCTAAACCAGAAGGGGGGTATATTACTCACCCTAGCGATCAAATAAGTCCTACTGCGCTTAGCAGCATGGTCCGCATGAGTCCATCACAAGTGCGATTAGCGCCAGGGGAGCGTCAAATAGTTAAACTTGCCTTACGAAAACCCAAAAATTTAGCAGATAAAGAATACCGCTCGCATTTATTATTCCAAGCATTACCAAACGAAGATAAAAGCAAATCGACAAAAATGGGCATTAAAATCAACATGATTTTAAGTTACTCAATACCCGTTATTTTGCGCCAAGGTGCAATACAGCCTCAAGTTAATATTGAGGCAATCGAGCTGGTAAAAAATGAGCAAAATAACGCGCTGCTTGTATCACTAGCCCGAAAGGGTAACTACAGCGCTTTTGGTAAAGTAGACGCTTTTTATAAAGCAAATAATGCGAGCGAAGAGATTAAGGTATCTATGCTAAGTGATTACAGTATTTACGCCGAAGTACCTTTAGCTAAGCTAACGCTCAACTTCTTTGAAAAAAATGTAATTAGTGGTGCTGGTAAATTACGGATTGTATATTCAGGCCTTCGAGAGTATCAAGGTGTAATATTTGCAGAAAAAACCGTTAATCTAAACGCTAATTCAGTGGGATTACTAAACTGATTTTATTCAAACGTTATACATTAGTTATTGGCTTAGTACTTTTTGTATTAGGCTTTGCAGCACATGCAACGCAAAATAAAACCGATGTTTTGTATAACACTCTGTTTAACATTGAAAAAAAATGGGAAAAAGTAACCGAAGAGCAAATTAATGACATTGCTAAAGTAAATACAGGTTCTATTACAAATGACTTTGAAGCGCAAAATATGGGGATCCCAGTAGGTGAACTGTTGTTTTTCTCAGCGTATTTACGCAAATATTATTTAGGCGAGTTAACTGCTATAAAAAGCGAAAATGGCGCATGGATTGAACTAAATAGCGTGTTTGAGCAGCTTAATTTTGCAATCACTGTTAATAACGAAAGTTTAACTGCAAAAGGTTGGTTTATTTCCCCTAATAATCAATTTGAGATGAACCTAAATGAGCAAAAAGTATTTGTTAATGGGGTGGCTTACTCACTCAATGAGCAAGATTATTATATTGATGCTGGCGATATATTTATTGATTATGAGCAGCTTAATGCATGGTTTGCATTAAAGCTTAAACTTGATTTTAATTCTTTAGAGCTGTATCTAGACCCTCAAGTGAAACTACCTATTGAACAAAAGCTACAACGAGAGCAGCGAAAGTTTAATGCTAGCTTAGATCACTTAGTCCCTACCTTGCCTTGGAAAGCGAGCCCTTATCAAGCAAGTTCAAACCCCGTGGCCGATTTACAACTTAGTTACTCTGCTACCAAAAATAATACTTCCTTAAACTATTCCATTTTAGGCTCGCAAGACTTAGCTTATGTTAATGCTGAATATTACCTAGCAGGAAGAGAAGGGAATTTAATTAGCGACTCTCGTTTGTCGTTTAGTCGGCAAGACACACACGCTAGCTTACTTGGGCCTCTTGGGGCTACAAATGTGCAGTTTGGTGATGTGCTTGCTACTCAAATAGGCAGCAACTTTAGCAGTTATTATGCGCGTGGCATTAAGATTAATAACAAACCGCTATACAAAAAAGTAAATAACAATCAAATAAACCTAACGGGCGCCGTTCAAGCCGGTTGGGATGTTGAGCTTTATCGAAATAAAATATTAATAGATCAACAACTGAGCTTACCTGACGGGCGTTATTTATTCGAAAATATAGATTTACTCTTTGGTGCAAATACCTTTGAATTAATTTTTTATGGCCCGCAAGGCCAAGTAGAGCGAAAAGTTGAAGAATACTTAGTTGATGGCAATAGCTTAGAAGAAGGTGAAGGTTTTTACGAAGTCTCACTCACTCAAGAAGGTGAGCAATTACTTAACCATTCAACATCAGTTAATGCTCAGGATGGGTGGTTACTGTCAGGGCGTTATGAGCGCGGGATCACTGATAATTTATCGGTTTATTCTGGGTTATCTACGCTTAGTAGCGACGATGGCGACGACGAGCATCGCTATGCGCTTGGTTCAAATTTGAGCATTTTTAATAAAGTACTCGTTAACTTAGACTATGAACAAAACAATAATCGCGAAGACGAACTCGAAATTGCAGTTAGAAGTGAATTTGCAGAGCAATCAGTGCGTTTTAGCATGCGTAAAGCATCACAGCTTTTAAATAAAAACCTCAAAGATGGCCCTCTCGATGACTCAAGTACTTACGAGTTATTTGTATCGGGTAATGTAATGCAAAATGAATATGGCCGTTTAAGCTATCAAAATACTGCGTCACATATCACTAACGACACACAAGACAGTGTATTAAGGTTGGGTAATATTTTAAATTACTCAATTGCAGGGTATTCATTTAATAACAGTTTACAGTGGGCCGATAACGATCGATTTTTTGGCAGTAGCTTGTTACAAAAGCGTTTTGGCCGAATTAGCACGCGTTTAGGAGTTAACTACTCTTTAGAGCCTGAGGGGGAAATTACAAGCTACGAAACCGAATTTAGCCGCTCGCTTTCTCCCAATTTACAAGCAGAGCTAAAATTAACTCACCAGTTAGATGATAATATTAAATACGCTGAACTTGGATTAAACTGGCAGGCTAAATTGTTTAGCATTAATAGTAATTTTAATTACGACAGTGAAGATAACTGGCGTGTTGGTTTATTTGGCCGCTTTAGTTTGGGCTACGACACTGTAAATAATGATTACTTTTTAAATCGACGTAGTTTGGTTCAGGCCGGCTCACTTATGGTGCATGTATACCTCGATAACAATAATAACGGTATATTTGACCAAGATGATGAAAATATTGAAGGCGTTAAAGTAAAAGGGCTACAAAATTATCGTACAGGCCTTAGTGATGAAAACGGTATTGCTTTGCTCTCCGGTATGCCCGCTAATTTAACTACCGATATTGTTATAGATACAGATAGCTTGCCTGATCCCTTTTATATTGCAGCCACAGAAGGATTTTCAATCACCCCACGTGCAGGCTTTGTTGAATACATGGAAATACCATTAAATAATAGCAGTGAAATAGAAGGAACGGTTTACAAGCAAACTGGCGATACCAGTGAAATTGAGCCTTACGCAACCGTTAAGCTTTTAGATAAAGCGGGTAAAGAGGTTGCGCAAACTCAAGCTGCCTACGACGGCTATTATTTATTTACTGACTTACGCCCAGGGCAATATAAAGCGGTCATTGATGATGGGTTTAAAGAGCGAAAATCACTAAAAAACACACAACAGATACAGGTTGATTTATCAGCAAAAGGGGATGTGTTAGTTGGCGTTGATTTTACGTTAAAAGAAAAAGCACAAACGCAGGGCTATATTGCTAATATTGGTGACTTTTCGTCATTAGCAATACTTAAAACATACTATCAATTGATTAAAAAAAATGTATCTGGCGTTGTAAAACAGAGCCCTTTTTATGTGAAAGATACCGTTTTAAATCGCTACGTATTAGCGCTTGCTTACGATAAAACAGAGTCTGTGATGCTCAAAGATGCGTGCCTAAACATAGCCGAAAAAGGATTAAGTTGTACTGTGCAGGCGCAGCGTATTAGCCACTAATGGCATAACTTAACCTGAACTCTGGATA
>NZ_PNDU01000218.1:0-23090 GCF_005886635.1 Pseudoalteromonas sp. S558
CCCAGTGATCCCTAGAAAGAAAAACTCAAAAACAGGTAATGGTGATATTGATTGGTGCTTATATAAATATAGGCATTTAGTTGAAAATGCCTTTGCAAGGCTAAAGCACTTCCGTGCTATAGCGACAAGGTACGATAAATTGAAATTACAGTTTGAGAGTATGTTAGCGCTGGCATGTGCAATGATTTGGCTACCAATGTGAAAGATCAACAGCCCCTAATGCGTTACTTTCATTTCATCCAGTAAATAAGTTATTTGTACTCTTAAACCTAAATTGCGCGCATGAAAATGCTCCGCATTATGCAGTGTTCATTTTTTGCCAAGTCGTACGTTTTATGCGAGTAACTTCTCGCAGTTACTAATATTTGATCGCCGTTTTCTGTTTAAATTTTCACAATAACTTGCTTGTGAGATTGGTCTGCCTACTGCGCCGTGAAATACGCGTGTAAATTGTGTGGTGAGTTTTAACAAATTTTCGGGAGAAATATTCACTCTTTCGAGTAAGGGTATACTTTCGATATACCCTCGTTTGCCTTCTCGTATACAACGCCCTGTTAGTTCAACAAGTTCAAGGTACGATTTAAGCTCAAATGGGAGCCCTTTTGGCATAGTTTGACGTGGCATGCCTGCAAAGCGGAGTAATTGTTTTGGCTGCTTGCCTTCTTTTGCGCATATTAGCCGTACTCGAGCACTGGTATGGTCTGATTCTTCTGGTGTCTTTGCCATTTTGGCTCTAATGGGGTTTAAATCTACATACGCCATGCAGGCCGCCAATGCGGCTTCATCTAATAATGCTTGCGAACTAAATCGTCCCTCCCAAAACCTGAAAGTGCAGTTATCTTCTTTATTTGATCTGCTGGATGGCGCTTCGCTTAAAAAGCCAAACCTTATAAAATCTCTACCACCACGTATTCGTGGGCTTTACCTGCAATTGTTAACGTAATTTCATCATCAATCTGTTTATTTAATAACTGCTTACCCATTGGTGCGCCGGGTGTTACAACAGCAATGGAGTGCTGTTTAACATTTACCGTTAACCCACCTGCGGCTGGCCCTAAATAAAACCATTTTTGCGCTGCGTTATCATCTTCTAAACATACCAGCGAACCAATAGCTATTTTGTCGGTTGGTTTTTCATTAAAGGCAGGTTCGAACAATTCTATGCTTTTATAGCAATCGTTTACGCGCTGGGCTTGGCCTTGTGCTAAATAAGCGGCTTCGAGCCCTAGGGTATCGTATTTATTTTCGGCTATGTTTTCTTCATGTGTGGCGGTGTCGTGCGCGGTTTTTGCCGCTACTTTTGCTGTTGTAAGCTGTGCTTCTAGCGCAAAACGAAGATGTTCGATAACGTGGGTTTTATTCATGGGGATTAATACAATACAGGCAGTAAAAATAAGGCAACTAGTTTAACATTTTTGCGGGGTTTAAAACCATTATTTTAAACCCCGCAAGTTTGATTGGGATAGTTACCTTTAAAAATACTCTTTTCGTTTATTAAAAACCTTATGGCATATCTAATAATGTTTGCGTGTGGGCATCTACTTTAACTTCGTAGTTTTTAGCGCTTAAGCCCAATAGCTCTGGCAAGGTTGCCGCTATACAAATAGACGAGAACGTACCCACTACAATGCCGGTAAATAATGCAATAGCAAAGCCTTGCAGTGGTGCGCCTGCAAGTAACCAAACGCTGGCAACCGTTGCAAGTGTGGTACCCGACGTTATTAAGGTACGTGTTAGCGTACTTTTAATCGCATTATTAATAATAGTCGCTGGGCTAAGTACATTGTTCGATTGAACACGTAAAAGCTCGCGCACTCTATCCCCTACTATTATTGAGTCGTTAAGTGAGTAACCAATAATAGCCAGTAAGCTGGCCAGCACGGTTAGGTTAAACTCAATTTGTAATAGTGAAAATAACCCAAGTACAAGTATTAAATCGTGCACTAGCGCTACCACAGAGCCGAGTGCTAAGCGCCACTCAAAACGCACTGCAAGGTAAATCATTACCGCAATCATTGCAGCAAACATGGCTAAACAGCCTTGATCAAATAACTCATCGCCCACTTGTGAGCCAATATAGGCCGACGATAAAACCTGTGCGTTTATATCATCATTTTGTGTAACGGCGCTTTGCCAATCAAGGTTATTAGCTGTTTTTGATGCACTTGGCGCTTCTCTTAATTGAAAATGGCTATTACCTTGCGCGGTTAGCTCAAACTCACCATTGTGATTTTTAGAAATAAACGATTGAAGCTCTTTTAGTTCAACGCTTTGGCTAGTTGTAAACTCTGTTAAATAGCCACCAGTAAAGTCTAGGCCAAAATTTAAACCTTTTTGCGCAAGCGTAACTACTGATAGCAGCACTAACATGGCGCTTAAAAGCATGCCCATAAAGCGTAAACGTGTGCCCGCCTCGCCTTTCAAAAAATAATTAAGCATGTACTTTTACTCCTGCTTTTTTACCCATTTTTAAATACAACGTTTGGCTTAATATTTTTGATACGTACACACCTGTAAATACAGACGTTAAAAGCCCCAGTGCGAGTGTAATGGCAAAACCTTTAACGGGCCCGTAGCCTATGCCGTATAAAATAAGTGCGGTGATCATGGTGGTTATATTGGCATCAAATATTGTATTTGCGGCTTGTTTATAACCCTCTTGAATAGCCTGATATGGTGCACGGCCTTGGCGACGTTCTTCTTTAATGCGTTCAAATATTATTACGTTAGTGTCTACCGCCATACCTATGGTTAGTACTAGGCCTGCGATACCTGGTAGCGTTAACACAACCCCTGGTAATAATGACATTAAGCCTACAAGCGACGTTAAATTTAATATAAGTGCCACGTTTGCAATAAGACCCAAACGGCGATACCAAAGCGCCATAAATGCAAGGGTAATACCCATCCCTAACATAAGCGCGGCGAAGCCATTACTAATGTTTTCTTGACCGAGGCTTGGCCCTATTGTTTGTTCGTGCACAATTGTAACGGGTGCTGTAAGTGAGCCTGCACGTAGTAACAATGCTAGATCGGCTGCAGCTTGTTGGCTTTTCATATTGGTAATACTAAAACGCGAACTTAAATGCTGAGCAATATTGGCAACGTTAATAACGTCGCTTTTTTTAACTACTTCGCCTTTAGCATTTTGAGAATATTCAGAGTAAACCGTCGCCATTGGCTTACCAATATTGGCTTTTGAAAACGCCGACATCGCATCGCCGCCTTGGCCATCTAAACTTAGTTGTACCAATGGTTTACCCCAATCGTCGCGGCCTATATTGGCATTATTAATATGATCCCCCGTAAAGATTGGTACAGGATCGAGCTTTATAGTCCCACCCGATTGCATATTAAATGTTTGTCCGCCAATTTCTTTTAATTGATAAAAGCCAAGCGATGCGGTTGCACCGATAATACGCTTGGCTTCGCTAGGATCTTGCACGCCTGGTAGTTCTATACGAATACGGTGCTTACCTTGTCGCTGTGTTACGGCTTCGGTAATACCTAACTCTTCAATACGTGAGCGAAGGGTTGTAAGTGTTTGCCCCATGACTTCTTTGTCAAAGCTACTGCGCCCTTGCTCTGAATAACTAAATCTGGCGGTTTTAACGCTGCCATTATTGCTTGTTACCACGGCTAAATTAGCAAAGCGGCTTTGTAGCTCTTCAATAACGGGGGCTAACTTGTCGGCTGCATTAGGCAATGCGTTTATTTCAAACCCGTGCTGAGTTTGCTGCGCTTTTACGCCATGTGCTTTTTGCTTAATGATGATCGATTTAGCTTGTAGATACGCACTGACTAATTGCTCATCAACGGCTTTATCTAAATCTACGTCTAGTACAAATAGCACACCGCCATTTAAATCAAGGCCAAGCTTTATTGGTGATAAACCAAAATCTTGTAACCATTTAGGGCTGGTTGCATGCTCAACAATTTTAACTTGCGTGTTTGGGTATTGCGCTTTTATAGCCGCTTGCGCCTGAGCGCTTTTAGTTGGCTCGTTTAAAAGTACATTAATAGTTGATTGCTTATCTAAGCCCTGTTCAACATCAAGCCCTTGGTTATTTAAAAAAGTAACTAGGGTTTTAGTGCTCGGTAAAGATTGCGTTTCGCTGTGCGGGGTAGCACTGATGTGCAACCACGATTTATTTGGGTATAAATTTGGTAATGCGCTGATAGCTAATAAAACCAATACTATTAGCATGGCTATACAGCTTAATTTGAACTTAGCCGTAGACGGCTTTTTATCTTTTTTAAAACTTAACATGTTGAATCCTTATTGCCAGCAAAGCTAGCAACGTACTTTTTAAAAGCACAATTAATCTGCAGGCTAAAACTTTAAAAGTTAAAACCTAATAAAATTAAATAAGGAAAATTAAGCGTGGTAGGTAGTTACAGCTCTGTAGAGTAAGTTTACGTCTTTCCAGCCACTCAAGCGCGACTTTTTACTATTAGTGACAAGCATATACCAAGGCTGTATAGGATTAACGGCTCTTGGTGGTAAGAAAATATGCCTAACAAGATTTTGAGCAAAAAATTCAAAAACCACATCGTATTCTGGCTCACTTTGAACAGTGTGCAAAAACAATGATGAATTATTGGCAATTAACCTTGGTTGGTGCGCGTCAAAATCGGTTTGATGCGTTTTTTTATGCTGCGCAGTATCTACAGACTTACTAATAGGCTGTATTTTAGTTAAATCGCCAATATCAGTAAGCGAAACCTGCGTACTAACAGTCATATTTAAATTTTGTGAGACGCCCATAGCATTACTTTGCACACTAAAAAGTGCAGCAAGTAGTAAAAAGGCAGTTAAAAACACTCTAAATTTAAACATTCACGTTTTAAAACTAAAATAAGGGATGCGTAGTATATAAGGGCAAGCATTTAAAATACAATGCTTATTAATTAAGTATTTAGTTTTAACAGAGATCACTAATGCGCCCCAGACAAAGCACAGAAAAACGACCAGACGCCATGAATTTACGCCAAAGTGTAAAAACACTGTGGCCCTACCTTACAAAATTTAAAGGCCGTGTTTTTATTGCACTTATGGCGCTTATTGGCGCAAAAGGTGCCACGCTGTTAATGCCTTGGGCGCTTAAAGAAATAATAGACTCTGTAGATAAGTCGATTAACCCACTGTTAGTTATTCCCGCTTTATTGTTATTAATGTACGGTGCACTGCGTTTTGCTAGCGTATTTTTAGGTGAAATAAGAGATGCTGTATTTTCTCGCGTAACCGAGCACGCCATGCGTGATATAGGTTTAAAAGTGTTTAAGCATTTGCATTCACTTGAGCTGGCTTTTCATTTAGACAGGCAAACAGGCGGTATTAGCCGCGATATAGAACGCGGTACTAGCGGGTTAAGTTTTTTAATGCGCTTTTTAATGTTTAACATTGTGCCTACTTTGTTTGAAATACTGACCGTTGCGATTATTTTTGGCACGTTGTTTTCTGTTTGGTTTGCGCTGATTACATTATTGGCAGTCGCCATTTATATTACCTTTACTGTGGTGGTTACTCAGTGGCGAAACCGCTTTATTCGAGAAGCAAATGCTGCCGACAATCAAAGTAATACCCGCGCTATAGACAGCTTGCTTAATTATGAAACTGTAAAATATTTTAATAATGAGCAGTTTGAAGCCAAAACGTACGACACCTTTTTAGCAAACTGGGAAAAAGCCCGTTTAAAAAATAGAATGTCGTTGCTCGCCCTTAACTCAGGCCAAGCACTTGTTATCGCTTGTGCTATTACCGCGTTAATGTGGTTAGGCTCAACCGAGGTAGTTGCAGGTACACTCTCTATTGGTGAACTTGTGATGATTAACGCGTATATGATTCAATTGTTTTTACCGCTTAACTTTTTAGGCTTTGTGTACCGCGAAATAAGACGCGCCCTAACCGACCTTGAAAACATGCTTGGGCTACTTAATAAGAAACCACAAATAACCGATGCACTTAATGCTAAAGAGCTCAATATTAGCCAAGGTGAAATAACATTTAATAATGTAAGTTTTAGTTACGATACCCATCGGCCTATTCTTAATAACCTTAGTTTTGGTGTTAAAGCTGGCAGCAAAGTAGCCATTGTTGGTGCAAGTGGAGCTGGTAAAAGTTCATTAGCGCGACTGCTTTATCGTTTTTATGATGTAAGCGCTGGCGAAATTAGTATCGATAATCAAGCAATAAACTCAGTAACACTTAATAGTTTACGAAAAGCCATTGCTATCGTGCCGCAAGATACCGTGCTGTTTAACACCACCATTCGTGAAAATATCGCTTACGGCAGACCATCAGCAAGCGATGCTGAAATTGACGAAGCCATTGCAATGGCGCATTTAAAAGACTTTATAGCAACACTTGATAAAGGCGATAAAACACTGGTTGGCGAACGTGGTTTAAAAGTATCTGGCGGCGAAAAACAGCGTATTGCTATTGCGCGCGCTATTTTGAAAAAATCCCCTATTTTAATTTTTGATGAAGCAACATCTGCACTCGACTCTCATTCTGAGCAAGCAATACTTGCGGCAATGCGTGAAGTTGCCAGTAACCATACGAGTATTGTTATTGCTCATCGGTTATCTACAATTACCGATGCAGACACCATTATTGTGCTCAAAGCAGGACAAATTATTGAGCAAGGTAGGCACGATGAGTTACTTACACTCGCCGGAGAATATGCCCGTATGTGGGAGCTTCAGCATAAAAAATAAATAGTGTGTAACCCCTCTTAGCTCGGATACTTTCAAGTCTTCGAGCTAAATAAAGCGTTTATAGCACCTATTAGCCTTTCTCTTTTCCTCTATATTAGTTTTATCGAGCACTGTGGTGATTCACCTCAAAAGGTTTGTTTGTATGATTAATATCAATAACAATCGATAAATTAAATATTCGTAATAATAAAAATGATTCACTGCTGCTTTAATTCAATCAGTGATACTCAGGAGTAAGTAATGAAAAAGAGTTTAATTGCCGCAGCATTAGCTGCCACATTTATTACCGGTTGTTCAGAGCCGCAAACAACAAAAACAGACGGGCAACAATCTAAAGTAGCGACAGCAACAGTGGCAGAAAAAGCAGAGTTAGGTAGTTTTGGTGTTGACCTAACAGCGCGTAACGAAGCCGTTAAACCAGGCGATGACTTTTTTATGTATGCCAGTGGCACGTGGTATGACAACTACGAAATGCCTGCAGATAAAACCCGCTACGGTGCATTTTCAGGATTAGCTGAGCGCAGCGAAGGCGATGTTAAAGCTATTATTGAAGAAATAGCCGCACGTAAAGATTTAAACGCAGAAGAAAAACTCGTTGCTGATTTTTACAATGCCTATATGGATACCGAAACACTTAATAAACTCGGTGTAGCGCCTATTAAGCCATTGTTAAGTGAAATTAATGATATATCGTCGACTGACGATTTAGCTGAGATGTTTGGTAAGTCTTGGTTAACCGGTAATAAAGCCCCTTTTGGCGGCGGTATGTGGTTTAATCGCCTAGACCCTAACAAATATGAAATGTCACTAGGTGCTGGTGGTTTAGGCTTACCCGATCGTTCTTACTACCTTGAAGACGCTGAGCGCTTTGTTAAAACCCGTACAGCTTATGTTGCTCACATTGCTGACATGCTTAAGTTTGCAGGCAATGAAAATACCACTGAGCGTGCTCAAGCAATTCTTGACCTTGAAACCAAAATTGCACAAGGTCATTGGCCTCGTGAAAAGCGCCGTAATCGCGATTTAACGCTAAACCAAATTAAACGCGCCGATTTAAGCACTGCTTATCCTGGTTTTAACTGGGATTTATATTTTGCGCAAACAGGTTATAAAGTACCTCAGTTAAATGTCTCTCAACCTGAACCTATAAAAGCGATGATTGAGCTAATCAATCAAGAAGATATTGCAGTATGGAAAAACTACCTAACGTATCACGCTATTAGCGGTAACGCAGGTTTACTATCAGAAGACATATTTAATACTAACTTTGCTTTTTTTGGCAAAGAACTAAACGGACAGCAAGAGCCTCGCCCTCGTTGGAAACGTGCAATAAGTGAAATGTCAGGCACAAGTTCGCTTGGTTTTGCTATTGGTAAAATATACGTAGCGCGTTACTTCCCTGAATCATCTAAACAACAAATGTCAGAGCTGGTTGAAAACCTGCGTACAGCCCTGGGTGAGCGTATTGATAACCTAGAGTGGATGGGCGATGCCACAAAAGTAAATGCACGCGCTAAACTGGCTGCATTTGTACCAAAAATTGGTTATCCCGATGTATGGCAGTCTTATGATGGTTTAAGCATTACTAAAAACGATTTGATTGGTAATGTAAAAAACATGCGTGAGTTTTTCCACGCAGAAAGTGTTGAAAAAGAGCTACAAAAAACAGACCGTAACCGCTGGGGCATGACGCCACAACGCGTAAACGCTTACTACAATAGCTCGTTTAATGAAATTGTATTTCCGGCTGCGATATTACAACCGCCGTTTTTCGATCCAAATGCCGATCCGGCTGTAAACTATGGCGGTATTGGTGCTGTGATTGGTCACGAAATGGGTCATGGGTTTGACGATCAAGGTTCAAAATCAGACGAAAACGGGGTGCAACGTAATTGGTGGACTGATGCTGACCGCGCTGCATTTGACAAAAAAGCCGACCAACTAGCTGCCCAGTACAGTAAATACGAACCAATCGAAGGTAACTTTGTTAATGGTCGAAATAGCCTTGGCGAAAACATTGGTGATGTAGGTGGTTTGTCGATGGCTTATCACGCGTACAAGCTAAGTTTAAATGGTAAAGAAGCGCCTGTTATTGACGGCGTTACTGGCGATCAACGTTTCTTCCTTGCGTGGGCACAAGTATGGAAAGAAAAACGTACTGAGCAAAGCATGCTTAACCAACTTCGTGGTGGCACACATGCCCCAGGTCGCTTTAGAGCACAAGCGCCACGTAACCACGATGCATGGTACAAAGCGTTTGATGTAAAACCAGGCGATGAGTTATACCTTCCTGAAGATGAACGTGTACGTATTTGGTAAGTAGTATATGAGGCTATTAATTTGCCTCGTTTAATTTTATTACTCAATTAGGCAACTCATTAAATGAGTTGCCTTTTTATTGGGTTAAATTTGCTCTGATAACCCTCTTTAAATCAGCACCAAAACACTTCACTAAAATACATTTTAGATGGTTTTTAAACGCGGCTGTTCTAATCTGCTTTAATACTTACTAGCCCTTGAATGCATTTACCTTTAGAATACGCGCTATAATTTTATTCTATTATTTACATATATTAAGGCGAAACGCAGATGGGAAGAGCTTACCAAAACAAAAAAGATTCAATGGCTAAGACTGCGGGTGCTAAAACTAAAGTTTATTCTAAGTACGGCAAAGAAATTTATATTTGTGCTAAAAACGGCGGTGTAGATCCAGATGGTAACTTATCATTACGTCGTTTAATTGAGCGCGCTAAAAAAGACCAAGTACCAGCACACGTTATTGACCGCGCAATCGACAAAGCAAAAGGTGGCGGCGGTGAAGACTACGCAGCAACCCGTTACGAAGGTTATGGCCCTGGTAACTGTATGATTATTGTTGACTGTTTAACAGACAACAACAAGCGTACCTTTGCTGATGTACGTGTTTGTTTTACTAAAGCAAATGCTAAAATTGGCGCTCAAAACTCTGTTTCACATTTATTTGATCACCTTGCTATTTTTGTATTTGACGGTGATGACGACGAAGCAGTACTTGAAGCTCTTATGATGGCTGATGTTGATGTAACTGATGTAGAAGTAGATGACGGTAAAGTCACTGTTTTTGCTCCTCACACAGAGTACAACAATACACGTACTGCGCTTGAAGAAATGGGCGTGACTGAATTTGACGAAGACCTAATTAGCTTTGTGCCACAAATTGAAACGCCTATTGAAGGCGAAGACGTTGAAGTTATGGAACGCTTTTTAGCAATGTTAGAAGATTGCGACGACGTACAAAACGTTTACCATAACGCGCAATTCTAAAGAGCGATTTAGTAAGTTAGAACGACTTTAAGCCAACAGCTATGTTGGCTTTTTCATTTTTAGAACGTGGTATAAATATATGAATAATCTTACAGAGCTTAAAAGTGGCAAACTTGTTGGCGCTACTCGCCTGCAATTAGTAGAAGAGCTAACGACATTTCCTGAAGAGATTTTTAGCTTAGCTGACACGCTTGAAGTTCTCGATTTATCAAATAATAACTTATCAACACTACCTGATGAATTTGCCTGTTTAACACACCTTAAGCGTGTATTTTTATCGTTTAATCAGTTTAAGCATTTTCCTGCTGTGCTGGCTAAATGCCCTGCTTTAATTATGGTTGCGTTTAAAGGTAACCAAATTTCTGAGTTTGCTTTAAACAGCCTACCAAAAAATATTGAGTGGCTAATACTCACCGATAATACGTTAAGCGAATTGCCTGAAGACTTTGGTAATTATACCCAGCTTAAAAAGCTTGCGCTTGCGGGCAATCAACTTAAGCAACTACCAAGTAGTATGGCGCAGTGCAAAAGCCTTGAGCTTGTTAGGCTCTCTGCTAATAACTTAACACACATAGACGACTGGCTGTTTCAACTGCCCAAACTTGCTTGGCTTGCGTTTGCCGGTAACGATTTTAATAAAGCCCAGTGCCTTACAAAATGCAGCTTAGAAAATAAACCTCTTAACGATTACACACTTAGTCATGTTATTGGCCAAGGTGCATCGGGCGTTATTCATTTAGCGCAAGCTGTTGAAAGCGCTGTAGCGATTAAATTATTTAAAGGTGCAATTACCAGCGACGGCTACCCGCTTGATGAAGTAAATTGCTGCTTACAAGCAGGCGATCACGCTAATTTAATTAAAGTACTTGCCTACATTGAGCAAAGTGATCAGCTAGGTTTAGTAATGGAGCTAATAGATATAAGCTTTGCTAATTTAGGCCTGCCTCCAAGCCTTGAAACCTGTACGCGTGATACCTTTAATGATGATTGTCATTACTCAACTCACGCTATTTTAAAAATTGCACAGCAAATGGTAAGTACCTTACATCACTTACATGTTCGTAAAGTAAGTCACGGCGACGTGTATGCGCATAACACCATGATAAACAAAGATGCTGATGTATTATTTGGTGATTTTGGTGCAGCAACTAATTTAACGATGCTAAATGAGTATCAACAAAAGCAACTAGAGTTGATAGAAGTAAGAGCTTTGGGCTGTTTAATTGAAGACTTATTAAGCACGGTAACTGGCGATGATAGACAAAGTGAGCTCTTTGTTAAAATGTCCGATATTGTAAGCCGCGCTGTGCAGCCTTCGTTTAATCAAAGACCTACATTTACTAAATTATTGGCAGAGCTAAAATAGGTTTAATATTAATAAAATAAGCGAGCAAAATGTAACACCTTGCTCGCTTTTAATTTATGTTTATCCGGATTTCCCGAACTTATTTAGTGCGCTTAAACGGGTAAACCTGTTGTTTAAGCATACCTACCGGCATGTAATCCCCGACTACACCATACGCTTGTGGCCACTCTTTTTGGCCTTTAACAGCAGTACCGAACGCATAATCTAAAAACGAAAAATGTGCAGCGTAGTTACGATCAATCGCGGCTTTGTCTGACGCATGATGCCAATGGTGAAACTGCGGTGTAACCATAAAGTATTTTAGCCAACCAAATTTAACACGTACATTTGCATGGTTAAATACCGCCTGTAAACCCACAATTATTACGTACAAACTAATTATTTGCTGTGAAAACCCAAGTACAAATATAGGCGTGAGCACTAAGCTGCGAGTAACGAGTATTTCAAGAATATGCTGGCGAGAGCCCGCTAACCAATCCATTTCTTTAGCACTGTGATGTACGCCATGAAAACGCCATAATAAAGGGATTTCGTGATAAGCACGATGCACCCAATACTGCATTAAATCGGCCACAAGTATTATTAAAAACAACTGCACTAAAAAGGATGTTTGCTCTATATAACCTTGTACTGTAGATGATACAGCCCAGCCAAAGCCATAATGCACAAAGTGGTTAGTAACGAGTAATACAAAGCCAATAATCAAATGATTTACAAAAAAGTGATTTAAATCGCCTCGCCATTCACTACGTAATATTTTTTGATCTTTACGATGAGGTAATAACTTCTCAATCACAATAAATATAAGTGTTGAGCCGAGTAAATCTAAAATAAACCAATCAAGCCCTATATAAGGTGTATCGCTGGCAAACTCTTTTACTTCAACGTTTGGTCCGCCAAACATAATAGCGAGTAAAATAAAAAACCACGCTGTAGCCCCTAAGCGCTTATTGGTATTACGTACAAAGTTAAGTAATCCTAAACTGCCCGAAAGTAATAATGCTGCGAACATAAGCTGACGCAAAAAGTCGACGCTGTAGCTTTTACGTAGCTCTGGCGTGGTTAAATATTCAGGAAAGTGAAACGCTAGTACGCCCAAGCAACTTAGTATTGCTAAAAAGCAGGCTACGTAACCGCTTATGTTGCCCTCACCTATCTGAAGATGATTTGTGCGAAATATCTTTCGTGATAAAACTTTGATCATTGTTGTTATTCCTTGCGTCGTTGAGTTGATTGAGTACAACGAAATTTCCATTGGTTTACACACCGCTATATTAACAAAATTTGGGGTATAAAAAATACAATTAGATCACGCCCTACCTCTCTGCTAGCAAGTATTCGTATAATCCAAACACAAAAAAGCCACGCAATGCGTGGCTTGGTTGGATAAAGCAAAAACTTTTACAAGGTCAATTATAAGTACTGACCTAATGCTTTAACTTGATCTAACATGCGGTTTGAAAAACCCCATTCATTGTCGTACCAAGCCATGACTTTAACTAGTTTACCGTTTGCTTTAGTTTGCGTTGAATCAAAGATGGACGACGCTGGATTATGATTAAAGTCGATAGATACAAGCGGAAGCTCATTGTATTGTAAAATATCTTTCATCGAACCTGTCGATGCTTCTTTCATAATTGCATTGATTTCTTCTGCCGTTGTATCGCGTTTAGTGATAAACGTAAAATCAACTAAAGAAACATTGATTGTAGGTACACGTACCGACATACCATCTAATTTACCTGCAAGTTCTGGTAGTACCAAACCTACCGCA
The DNA here is from genome assembly GCF_005886635.1 of Pseudoalteromonas sp. S558. Lineage (NCBI taxonomy): Bacteria > Pseudomonadati > Pseudomonadota > Gammaproteobacteria > Alteromonadales > Pseudoalteromonadaceae > Pseudoalteromonas > Pseudoalteromonas sp. S558. The sequence continues at coordinate 13,164 of NZ_PNDU01000218.1, forward strand.
GCAGCTGCACCCGTTTTCGTTGGGATCATAGATTGAGTTGCACTACGCGCACGGTATAGATCTGGATGGTACACATCAGATAAGTTTTGATCGTTCGTGTAGGCATGGATTGTCGTCATGCTGCCTTGTTCGATACCTACGGTATCGTTAATTGCTTTTGCTAGAGGTGCTAAACAGTTAGTAGTACAAGACGCATTAGAAATAATGTTGCTATCAGCATTTAGTACATCGCTGTTAACGCCATGAACAACAGTTGCATCCATATCTTTACCAGGAGCTGAAACAATTACTTTTTTAGCGCCTGCTTCAATATGTTTTGCAGCATCATTACGCGCAGTAAAAAAGCCAGTACATTCTAAAACGATATCTACGTTTAGCGCTTTCCACGGTAAGTTTGCAGGATCGCGCTCTTGCGTTAACGTAATTACGTCATCACCAATTAACATGGTGTTGTTTTCAAGTGTTACTTTTTTAGAAAATTGACCATGTACAGAATCATATTGCGTTAAATGTGCATTAACATTAGCAGGTGCTAAATCATTAATTGCGACAATTTTAATTTCATTGTTTTGAGCTGACTCGTAAAGTGCACGTAATACATTGCGACCGATACGACCATAACCGTTAATTGCTACATTAATCATTTTAGACTCCTATTTAAGTTCACTTGCTTGGCGAGCAAGCGCTTCAATGGCTTGCCAGTCTTTATTTTCTATAAGTTGTTTATCTAGCATCCATGTACCACCAACACATATAACGTTGTTAAGCGCTAAATAGTTAGGTGCAGTTGCTAAGCTTATGCCACCCGTTGGGCAAAAAGTAATATGAGGTAATGGACCTCCGATTGACTTAAGCATCGCTGTTCCGCCTGCGGCCTCTGCAGGGAAGAACTTTAAATATTTAAAACCATGACTTGCTAACTGCATTACTTCACTTGCCGTCGCAGCGCCTGGTAAAAATGGTATATCTGATGTTTTAGCCAAAGTAATCAGCTCATCACTCACACCAGGACTCACCATAAAATCTGCACCAGCGGCAACTGATGCATCAAAGCTCGCTTTATCAACCACAGTACCTGTACCCACGTAAGCTTCTGGCACTGCTGCTTTCATTAGTTTTACAGCTTCTGCTGCAATGGGCGTACGCAGTGTGATTTCCAAGGCTTTTAAACCACCGTTAAATAACGCTCTTGCAAGTGGTGCTGCATCTTCTAATTTTTCGATTACAACCACTGGCACAACGGGTGCCGATGCTAAGATTTTTTCAATACTCATTACTTGTTCCTCATTACCCAGTATGGCTAATATTTATTCAAGTCCAAAAGCACTCGCGCCTAAATCGGCGCTGCTTACGATATTTCTAAATCCAGTAAATAATTCGCGACCCGTACCAAATGTTGCACTTGGCAGGCTAAGTTCTGCTTCACGTTTAGCGAGCTCTTCATCGCTAACATGTACTTTTAATATTCCGTTTGGCGCATCAAGCGTCACTAAATCGCCTTCACGAATTTTAGCAATAATGCCGCCCTCTACTGCCTCTGGTGCTAAGTGAATTGCTGCAGGTACTTTACCTGATGCACCTGACATACGACCATCCGTAACAATAGCGACTTTAAAACCTTCATCTTGAAGCGTTGCCATTACAGGAGTGAGTTTATGTAGCTCTGGCATGCCTTTCGCTTTAGGGCCTTGCTCTTTTAGTACGGCAATAAAATCTTGATTTAATTCACCACGTGAATACGCATCTTGAAGTGCACTTTGTGAGCTAAATACTTTTGCAGGCGCAGTAACCACTTGATGTTCAATAGCAACAGCTGACACTTTTATAACAGCTTTACCTAAGTTACCCGTTAAAAGTTGCAGACCACCTTGCTTACTAAATGGGTTGCTCACTGGGCGAAGTACTTCTTCGTCATGTGAGTTTGCTGGGCAATCTACCCACTTAATTTTAGTCGGCCCGGTTGAGTTGCTCATAATCAAACTTTCGTCTTTATCTAAACGAGGCTCTGTCATGTAAGGCGCAAGGCCATCACCCAACATTGTTTTAACGTTTGTATGTAAGTAACCAGCGCTTGCTAGCTCTCGCATTAAGAACCCCATACCACCGGCTGCTTGAAAGTGATTTACATCTGCTGAGCCATTCGGGTAAATACGCGTAAGCAGTGGAACAACTTCTGATAAATCAGACATGTCTTTCCACGTAACCTGAATGCCCGCAGCTTTAGCAATAGCAACAATATGAATTGCATGGTTTGTAGAGCCGCCTGTTGATAAAAGACCCACTAAGCCGTTTATAATTGTTTTTTCGCTGATCACATCAGCTAAACACGGGCTTTCTTTATCGTCTGTAAGTTGCTTGAGCATGGTTTCTACAGCATTACCTGTAAGACCATCACGAAGCTCAGTATAAGGATTAATGAATGAACTACCTGGAAGGTGCAAACCCATTATTTCCATTAACATTTGGTTTGAATTTGCTGTGCCATAAAACGTACAAGTACCTGCGCTGTGGTAAGAGGCGCTTTCGGCCTCTAATAAGTCTTCGCGACTTACTAAGCCTTGTGCAAATTTTTGGCGAATACGGGCTTTTTCTTTATTAGGAATACCTGATTGCATTGGCCCTGCTGGCAAAAAGAACACAGGTAAATGACCAAATGACAATGCACCAATTAATAAACCAGGGACAATTTTGTCGCAAACGCCTAAACAAAAAACGCCATCAAACACGTCGTGCGAAAGCGAAATTGCCGTAGACATCGCAATTACATCGCGAGAAAAAAGTGAAAGTTCCATGCCGTCACGCCCTTGCGTAACACCATCACACATAGCAGGTACACCACCGGCAACTTGTGCTGTAGCATCGTACTTTGTAGCAATGTCTTTAATTAAATCTGGGTAGTCTTTATACGGCACATGAGCCGACAGCATATCGTTGTATGAGTTTATGATGGCAAGGTTTGGCTGTTCATCAGCTTTCAAGCGCGCTTTATCATCGCTGCTACAAGCAGCCATAACATGGGCTATATTACCGCAACCTAATCCAGCACGAACTCTTGTTTGTTTTTTTGCGTGCGAAATGCGGTCTAAATAATCTTGACGGGTATTTTTGCTGCGTTCAATAACGCGCTGGGTAACTTCTTGAATACGAGGATGTAACATAATTTAACTCATCTCTATTAGTTAGAGGATAAAGGCTCAGTAGCAATTACAGACTCCACGTAAATAACTGCACTGAGCATCTTTGACTTACCCGTTCAAAGGTACGCTACCAAGGAGCCTCTCACAACAACCTTGACACCGGTGTCAGGGTATTAACGCATGAACATGACACCGGTGTCAACTGTAGTTGTTAAAAATAGCTTAACTTTTTAACATGACTAAATAATGAACGCTTTGATTTTTGTGTACAAGACCAATTTAAGCAAGTTTTAAACAAAAAAAGCCCGAATAAGCGTCACTCATATTCGGGCTACTGTGAAAATATTTTATATTAATTTTTTACTTGAGCGGTTGATTCACGTGCTATTAATCGAGATTCAAGAGTAACTTGACATGGTTGCTCTTGAGGTTGTGAAATATGTGAAATTAACTCGCTTACAGCAAGTTTCGTCATTTCTTCAACTGGTTGCGCTATTGTTGTCAGGCCAGGCCAAATATGGCGAGCAATGGGTGCATCGTCAAAGCCCGCTATAGAAATGTCATTCGGTACGGTTAAATTTCTTTGAGTAGCTAATTTAAGTACCGCAGCTGCCATGTAATCGTTAGAGGCAAAAACTGCCGTTGGCCTTGGCGATAAATCTAAAATGCTACGCGCACTATTCACACCAGAGTGATAACTAAAGTTACCCTCTTCTACTAGTCGCTCATCAAATTCAATTTTATGGTTTGCAAGCGAACGTCTGTATCCTTTAAAACGTTGTTGCGTCGCACTGTGATCAGGATGACCTTTAATAAATGCAATTGATTTATGGCCAAGACTAATTAAATGCTCCGTTATTTCAAAAGCGCCTTGTTCGTCGTTACTGCGTACAGAAATCGAGTCATCTTGTAATACTGCTGATGCCACTCTGGCATAAGGTATTTTTTTTGCTTTTAAAAGATTGACCAACTCAGCAAAATCACCAAACGGGGGCGTGAGCACGATGCCGTCTAAACGCGATGTTTGTAACAACTGTTCAATATTATTAATTAAAGCATCCCCTCTTAATTCACAAGGGTGTATCAAAAGGTTGTAATTATTTTCTCTACAAGCGGCTAAGGCACCGGTTTGTACACGCGTTATATAACTTTTACTTGGATTATCGTAAAGGCAACCAATAATAAAACTGCGATTTTGAGCAAGCCCACGCGCTATTGGATTGGGTGTATAATCGAGCTCTTTAAATACCGCAAGCACCTTTTCACGAGTCGCTGCACTCACATTTGGCTCGTTATTTAAAACGCGCGAGACGGTTTTTTTAGAAACACCAGCATGACTTGCTACACTATTTATGGTTACTTTTTTCATCTATCCATTATCCAAATACAACCAACAAGGCTAAAAGTCTATTTGCTATTGTGTAAACACGCAGCAGCACCAATTAGTGGAATATTATCTTGCGTTACCAGCGTGACAGGAATTTGCCCTGCGTATTGCGACATAATACCCTTTTGCGAGAATCGTTCAACAAAACGGCTTTCAAGTAAACGAGATTGCATACGCGGCAATATACCACCACCAATAAACAAACCGCCTAAAGTACCATAGGCTAATGCTAAATCGCCAGCAACACTGCCTATCCAATCACAAAATTGGTTTAACGTTGCATCACATACCGCACACTCACCACTATTTGCTAAACTACTAATTTGTGCGGCATCTAAATTTTTGGCAGGAATTCCCTTAACCGCAGCCATCGCTTTGTATAAATGCGTTATGCCTGGGCCTGAAAAAACGGTTTCTACTGACACGTGAGGATGCTCTTTACGTAACTCATTTATAAGCAATACATCTAATTCGTTAACAGCGGCAAGGGATATGTGCCCCCCCTCTGAACTTAACACCGATGTAGAATGTGAGGTTCTTACCAAACATGCAGCGCCAAAACCAGTGCCTGGTCCCATAACACCAATGTTTGCATTTTCATCAGCTTGGCCCGTTTTAATGGTTACGTTTTGCTGAGGATCTAAATACGGCGACGCATAGGCAAACGCTGCAAAATCATTAATAACTTCTAATTGTTCAAACTCAAAATGCTGTTTAAATTCGTTGACGCTAAAGTGCCACCCTAAATTAGTCAGATGCACTTGCCCTGCTTTAATAGGTCCTGCCACCGCTAAACATGCACGTGTAGGTTTAATATGAGAAACTGTCGATAAATAAAGCGTTAACGCTTTTTCGAGCGAACCAAAATCAGCACTGGGGAATGTGTTGTTGTGCTCTATCGTAAATTGATTTTTTGAATCATCAAAAGACGTTATAAGAGCAAAGCGCGCATTCGTGCCGCCAACATCAGCAACTAGAATAGGGTCAAATTGAGTAGAAGAGTGTAAGCTCATGGTGTTATCTCTTTTGTTTAAGCGATTCATGCTTATTATTCTACAATGGTAAACCATTGATATTTATTTACTTTGGGCTATCACCCCAAGGCAGCTATCACAGTAAAAGTACTGCCTATAAAACAAACATAGGCAGCTAATACGTTTTGACAACAAAATGATAAAACGTCCTTATTATGACACCGGTGTCATTGCCAAATCAATAAATAAATGCGTTTAAACACAAAAAGCTTGAAAAAATTAATTAATAAACGAAAATGGCACAATTATTTATCACTTTAATTAAGTTGTAACAAATGAAAGGTAAAGCTACATCATTTGACATTGCCCATTATGCAGGGGTATCTCAATCAACTGTATCTCGTGCTTTACGTAATAGTCCACTTGTTAACGAAGAAACCCGCAAACGTGTTCACGACATAGCAAAAAAACTTAATTACAAAGTAGATAAAAATGCCAGCAACCTTCGCACACAGCAAAGTAGCACACTCGCCCTGCTTTTGTTTGAAGATCCAACCTCAGATGACTCGCAAATTAATCCCTTTTTTCTAGCTATGCTCGGCAGTATTACCCGCGCGTGTGCAAAAGAAGGTTACGATCTTTTAGTCTCATTTCAATCTGCTAGCGCCGATTGGCAAGCTGACTATGAAGACAGCCACAGAGCCGATGGAATTATCTTGCTTGGCTATGGCGATTACATCGATTTTCAACCAAAATTTAATACCTTACTAGAGCAAAATACTAAATTTGTATGCTGGGGTGCAAAAGTTGATAACCGTCCAGATCTCACCGTTTGCTGCGATAACTACGGTGGAGGTAAGCAAGCTGCTGCCCATTTTATTGCCCATAGTCGTACTGATTGCGCATTTATTGGTGATGCATCGGATCATAGCCCAGAGTTTTTCTCTCGTTTTCAAGGATTCAAAGATGAGCTGCTTGAAAATAATGTCACCTTAAATGAGCGAAAAATGGCAAACGCAATATCCACTGAAGAGTCTGGCTATCATGCGACCCGCTCTTTAATTGCAAATAATATTAAATTTAATGCATTATTTGCAGCCAGTGATTTAATTGCAATTGGTGCAATACGGGCACTCAAAGAAGCTGGTATTAGTGTGCCTAAAGACGTTGCGGTTGTTGGCTTTGATAATATAGCCATAGCAAGTTACGTAAACCCACCACTTACGACTATAGAGCAAAATACAACGGTTGCTGGGCAAATGTTGGTGGAAAATTTGTTAAAACTTATACGCGGACAAGAAGTACAAAGCACCTTATTACCGCCGCTGTTAATTGCCAGAGGCTCAAGTTAATTTAAGTACTCTGAGATCATATTTAATACAAACCTGATCTGGCACTGTCACACCAATAAATTCTAATTTTCCAACTCTTATATTTAACAAAACCTAAGGTAGCAATTTTTCTTTTCTACCTTAGGTTTTGCGTGAAGTTTATTAAACTATTAGGTATCAACTTTTTATTTCTTTAGCGCCGTGAATATTGACAAGCCAATTTTCTCTGCAAGCTTTGCTGGAACTGCATTGCCTAACTGCCTCATCGCTTCCCCCCAAGAACCTTCAAAACTGAAATCGTCTGGGAAAGCCTGTATTCTTGCACTTTCGCGAACAGTGTAATATCTAACGCTACCATCCTCAAAACGAATCATATTTTCTCCACCAGGCACGCCATGCGCTCCTGCTTTAAGAGCCTTTGAAGGCTCATCGATATAACTACCAGTATGACCTGGGTAGATTTTAGCTCCACCTTTAAACACATGTTGATTATAATTTTTTGCATCTTCATGTTCACAATCGGGTAAACCAGATAAAGCATCACGTACTGTTACCCAAGGCTGGCTTTGTGGCGTTGATAAGCGATATTTCTGGCGAATCTTATCCACTTTTTTTAACATTTTTTCTTGCGCAATTTGCACAGGCAGATTGTGCCGCTTCCAATATTCACCTGAAACCCACTTATCCCAAATTAAAGATTCTTCTGAGTGAGTCGGTGTAGGAAACTCCCAGTTTTGGTCAATATCCGATCGAAAGCCAATAAAAAAAATGCGTTCTCGCTTTTGAGGAATACCATAATCAGCTGCATTAACAAGCTTACAGGTTACTTTATATTCTAATTGCATGTGATCACTTTGAGCATGATAGTGATCCAATCTAGATTTATGTAGCTGCCAAGGCTCATCAATAGCTTTGTTTAACGAGGGATATTGAAGCTGTAAAGTAATATACTCAAAATAATCAGAGAATGACTTTCTCATTAAACCTTTAACATTTTCAAATATGAAAGCTTTTGGTCTTTTTTCACGAATTGCGCGAATTGCTTGAGGGAACATATCTCTAGAATCTTCATTCCCTTTCGCTTTACCGCCCAAAGAAAAAGGCTGGCAAGGTGGGCCTCCCGATATTAAATCTATATCAGCATCAATCGCTGTATAATCAAAGTTTACGACACTGCATTCATACACACATTTTCCGAAATCAAATGCACTATTGAGTCTAATTGTTTTACAAGCATTTTTGTTCAACTCAACAATGGCTTTATGATGAAAGCCACTTTTAACCAAACCAAGCGCCAACCCCCCGCCACCAGAAAAAAGCTCAATTGAATTCATAGAAACCTTAGATAGTTATTTTTCAGACCATTATACAGTGATAATAAGGGAAAATATTGGCCTTACACATCAAAACTCACTTGGTCAAAGTACGGGTTTTGTGTGCACGATTTAAGTACGCTAATTGCTGTTAGCGCAATGAGTTGCAGCTCGCTATTGACGTTAACGACTATGCATTCCTCTCGATTAGCATTACGTTTTGTGTCAGTTGCTATACCATGCACAATATCACCACTTTTTAAAACAAGCTCAACGTGTAAACGGTTCATACAGGCTATTTCAATATAATCGTGTTGTTCGCAACTAATCATAAAAGCTCCTTTGTTTTATTTTAAAATAGCCCTAAGCCCAATAATATAGTAAATAATATATCAATTACATTTGATACGTTATGAACGCTAAAGATGTATACAACCACGACATAAATGGTGAAGTTTCGACAAGTCCAACAATGGTTTTTACTTCAACTCATAAAACTTTATACCGCCAATCCACCGTAAAACCATAGCAACGGGTATAAAATTTAAAACTCCGTACTGTTTGTCGGTCAGTTTATATTTATAAAATAAAAACAGATACAAGGGCACTACAACAAAGTATTAAATTATACCTTGCCCGCTACCAATAATTAGAAAGCCCCTAATTGCGCCACCAGCGGTTACTGGCAAACAAGGTAAGTAATGCGAATGCAGGTTTTAACATTCGTGACTATCGGCAATGTACTCAATCTTGGTTTCTAACGTCTTTTTTTCTGAATATAGTTAAGTGCCACCCCCAATGCAGTGAACCCAGTCTTAAAAATAGAGTGGTAAAAAATGAGCCTAAAATGCACCAAATATAATCTATGTTAAGACTAAATAAAGCACCATAAACAAGCCCACCAGCTAAACATGCAGATGCATAAGGTTCACTGCGCATAACGGTTGGTACCTCACGGCAAATAACATCGCGTATTAACCCACCAAAAATCCCTGTTGTTATACCCATGGTAATGGCGACCACCATGCCAGAGCCATTAATTAATGCTTTTTCGATTCCCATGATATTAAATAATGCCATACCAACAGCGTCTACGAGTAAAAAATAATAGTTATTAACGTGCGGTAGATATCGAATAAATACAATTGTTGCTATGACAGCGCCATAAGTAAAATATAAATATTCAGGCATTGCAATCCAAAATACTGGCTTGTTTAAAAGTATATCTCTGAGGGTCCCGCCGCCTAAAGCGGTAACCGTTGCCACCACAACGACACCAAATCCACTGATATTTTTTTCATACCCAAGTAACGCTCCCGCAACAGCAAAAAAAGCAACTCCGAGCAGCCCTAATACCATAAAATAGTCAGCAGTCATGGTCATTCCTTTTTAAAATATATAAGGCAATACTTCAACTTACATGCCAAAAGCACAATTAGTAAATATAAACATAGCAAATTGAAAGTATTTACTTTATTTCAGTTATAGAAAATTAAATGCGACTTACCCAAGGTAATTATTCTAATTATATGTATTTTTTACACACTAAAATGAACAAACGCTTTAATTTAAGTAGCGACCTTAATCAGGTAAACAACAGCCTATATTAACGCACAAAAGTTGCTACACTAGGGCGTGTTGACCTTTCGTGATTAATTTTGCAGCAGACTGTTTGGTATTTAGGCAAGGCAGAGCCTATGTAGTGTGGTTATTCCCCATAAATAGGCGATAACGCAGCATAAATGCCAAACATGCGCTGCCCTTTGGGTTCTTTCTAGGGACGAT
>NZ_PNDU01000219.1:0-8181 GCF_005886635.1 Pseudoalteromonas sp. S558
ATAGGCCCCATATATAAGCAGATTGGTATAAATTAATGTTTAGCGATGTGGGCGGTGTATCGGATAAATGAATGTGTAAGGCATAAAAAAGCTACTAATTTATACAATTAGTAGCTTTTATAGTTAGCGCTAAAAATAGCGGCTTAAGATAAATTTAATATCCAGAGTTCAGGTTAGTTTTGTCTAGGGTTAATTACTAAAGGTGACAATGTGATGGTTGCATTGCTACTTGCCCCTTTATATTCTTGATAGTCTTTGTTCTCAAAAAGAGTATAAAAAACGTCAACATAGTCATCATTATTGGTAAACCACTCGTCTGGCATTGCTTTTAATAGCTCATTTGTCAGTTTAGGGATGATGGCAAAACCCTGTGCTTGCAAATCAGGAATGTTAGACATAACTTGCTCTGTGATTTCTAATAATTTTGATGCTAGCGTTTTATAATTAGTGTTGTCATCTTGCTCCATTAAAAGCATATCGACTGCTTGCCAACGATAACGTTGCCAATGAATTACAACTTGATTAGGGCTGTAGGTCGTTTCGTCATGATCGAGATAAGGTAAATCCACTATATCTAATATCGGCTTATCTCTAGATGGATCAATACCTGTAACAATGGCATACACCTCAGCTTTGCCTGAGATCCATGGTTCTTTATCATCGGCTAAATGTATTTTTTTCAATACACTGGTTTGCATTGGCTTTTCGTTATTTAATTGGTTTATTTGCCCAAATGCGCCATCATTTAACTTCTCAGGAGATAGAATGCTGCGCATAACAGCAATACCTGCACTTTGTACTTTTTGCTGATCTAATTCCACAACAAATACAGGCTGGTTTGGTAGTTCATCAACAGCGAGATAATGAATCTGACCAAACTGGTCAAACGCTTCAATTTCAGTCCACAGTTTATCGTCACCTTGTGGTGCAAACGCGAATAAAGGACTTTGGCCTTGTTGCCAATCAGCGAGCATAGTATCGCTTGCTAAACGAACTTGTAATAAACTGCCCGTGTTCTGTGGTAAGCCTTTTAGTTGCTGTAAGGCACTGTTTGCTTCACCAATATTTTGCTGCTTTTGCATCCCCAAAGACGAAAGCTGGTCGGCATTTAGCGCAAGGTTATATTGGTTCAGCGTTTGTTTAAGATCCGAATTTAGTAAGTTGTAGTTAAGTGCTACATCTTTGGCAAAATTACGCTTAATTGTTGTTACGTCTTTGTATTTTGCTAACTTAGACAAGTCTTCAACTTCATTTATATTAAGTTGCGCTGAAAAAGCGGGCGCTGATACAAGGTTTAATAAAGCCAAAGCGGCTAAGTATTTTGCTATTTTATTTGTCATATGTATTCTACCGTTCAGTTATCATTAACGATATAAAACACCGATTAGAATAAATACTCAAGTAAATATTTTAAAATACGTAATTAGTATTGGTATTGGTTTTTTATCCCTGACTAGTCAGAAAGGATTAATAAAAGTGTTCTAAACATGCAGCTAGCACTTGCAATGTATTGAATTACTCGTAGTCTTAAAGCTTAAAACACTGAGTAAATTTTATAAAAACAGGGTATGTATTACATCTATTTTATAATGAAATAATTTATTTACTTTAATATCAGATAGTTATTTTTGGTATTAAATGTGCTAAACATTAAGGCCTGTTTATCTTTCGAGGTTGAATTTGCAGCAGTGCGTTTGGTTTTTAGGCAAGGCAGAGTCTATATTGTGTGGTATTCCCCATAAATAGGCGATAACCGACGCATGAATGCCAAACGCGGAAGCTTTGCTCGGTTTTTAGTTATTCTTATAGGGATGTAAGCCATTAGAGTAACGCAGGAGCAGTTACCGAGCCCGCTAGGTTACAAACCTTGTGCCGCGATTGAGTCGCCCCTAGATAGAACAAATTTAAATCCACAAAGGTTAACAGGCTCTAGTAATATAATAAAACAAGGAATTTGAAAATGACTGAAGTTACGCTTTCTGCCTATTTGGCATTTTACCTTTACTTAATTATGCTCGTGGTGCAATGGGCGGTGGCTACATTTAGTAAAGCTAAAGAGCCCCATGCTGTCCCTGGTAAAATAAACGACGACCTATCGCACGACAGCTTTATATTTAGAGCGCACCGCACATTTCATAATACGCTCGAAAACAGTGCGCTATTTATAGGCACCGTATTATTTGCATTTGTGATTAATTATCAAAGCCCACTTTTTGCAATGTGTGTTTGGGTGTATTTAATAGCGCGTATAATTCACATGGTGTTGTACTACGCAATTGCAACAGAGAAAAACCCAAGCCCGCGTAGTTACTTCTTCTTGATTGGCGTGATTGCAAATGTGGTGATGTTAGTAATGATAGGATTAAGATTAGTTGCCTAGATTGTCAAATAGCGCCTATAAATTATATTTGTTATAGCGTTAAAAAAGCGAAGAAGCTATGCAGCATCTTCGCTTTTTTATTTTAAACGGTTTTAGCTAGTTTACTATTTTAACCTGAACTCTGGTTAAAATATCTACTAACATATCGAAAAGTAATATTTAAACTTTTCTCACTCTATGTTAATAGTTGTATTGCTAATTATTCCATCGTAGGTTACTGAGATAACAGCAGTATTATTAGTACTTGATTTACTCGTTAGCCTATATAAAGCCTCTTTTGTTCCGGCATTAATTAACTTACCTTCCACTATACTACTGCCATTAAGGTTCCAATCAGCAAATTCGGTAACATTTAGGCTTGTTGGTGTAGTGGTATAATTTGCTGTTAATACGAGGTCGATTGTTTTTAATGGCTCTAATGTTAGTGTGCTTTCGCCATCATTAATTTGAATTGTGTTAAGAGTTGCATCTCCCTTAACTTCTAACGTTGCTATTTTTTGCTTCCCACCACATTGACCAATAAGCTTGGTTGAACCTGGCTTTAAAGCCAAAATAACACCTTTGTTATTCTTATCTGTTGTTATTCCTACATAGTCGTCTGTATTTAGCTGTGACCAAGAAATACTATTATTTATATTAAACGTTGAATCTGTATTACTGAGATTAGCTTGTGCTTTAAGTTGCATGCGATCGCCCACATTTAATGTGATCGTATCTGTTGCAACATCATCAACTAAAAGATTTATGCTTTCTAGATTTTTTGGATCTGAAGTGACGTTTAATTGAGCTGTAACTGTGCGAATACTTGCGGTGATCAGCGTTTTTTCAATACTAGGTGCTGAGGTAAATAAAGTTCCATCTGAGTCAATGGTTGCAGTAGTACTATTATCAACGGAAAAACTCATATCTTTAATAGTATTTAATGAAATATATCCATCAGTGTAGCTAACATCACCATTAATTTTTGCATCAATACAGGTGTTTATATTACCGGTTTGTGAGGATGCTTGCTTTAATTTAATACTAGCAACTGCTGCATTGCTTATCGATATCTCTCCATTACCAGAAATATCATTAATAGTAGTGCCTGTAATTTTAACTAGACCCTGATCAGCTGAAGAGCTCGCTATTGCAGTCACTAAACCACTATCACTCACGGTTGCAATGTCGCTATCGCTTGAGCTCCAAGTTAATTCTTTAGTGACATCTCTTTTTTTACCTTTGCTATCAATACCTGTTGCGCTAAGTTGATGTTTATCGCCCACTCTTAAGCGTGTTTGAGCATTTTCAATAGTGACTGATTCTATAATAGTTCCTTCACTGCGAAGCTTTTCGAGGGTAACAGCTTTGACAAGGTCGTCGGATTTGTCATCTGAACCACAACCAATAATGCTTGTTAATAAAATTGCAACAACGGATAATTTCGGGAAAGTGTTTATTCTTGTCATTTTGGGAAAATACCTTTGTATAATAAATTAATGACTAAAATTGGTATGTAAAACCAAGAGAGATAGCTGTAATTTTAATATCATCTTTGTTGTACAAAGATTGATAACCCAATCTTATTTGGGTGTTGTCTATGTAAGGAATATCTTGATGTAGCGCCAGTCCCCACGCAAAACCTTTATATTGAAAGTTGTCACTAATTGTCATTTCAGGACCAGCAGTTACAACGTCTGTTATTGCATACCCCAAAGAAACATCTAAGCCAAAACCATTTACAACATCTGATTGCATAACAAAAAATAGCGCGGCGCTTTTCTCTATATCAAACTCAATACTATAAATATTATCAGTGTCATTAGCAGCTAAATATTGGGCTTCAAAAGCCATGTTGTTGTTACTAACACCTAAACGTAGTGCGGTTGCTTTGGGTTTTGCATCTTCGCTGGCAATCGTGATTTCAGGTAAAACGTAATCTACACCGATATAAACGGTGTCAGCAAAACACTGTGAAGACGCGCAAAGGAAAAGTAGAGGAAGTATTTTTTCCATAAAGAGGTTCACTATCCATAAATTATTGTAAGGCAGCGATGGTATATAATCGACTAAAATTAATCAAGAAAAGGTCCGTGTTTTATGCTTAAAAAGGTACAAGTAGCCACTTTATTAACACTTTGATAAATGAATAATTAGGAGTTATTTTTGTTTCGTTTTTAAAATATTAACAACAAAACAAGCGAAGACCTTAAAAGGCACCTTCGCTTGTTTTGTTATTGTTAAATTCAGTAACTCACAGATTAACTAATCTATACCTATAAACCCGCCTGTTTGGTGCGTCCAAAGGGCTGCGTAAATGCCACCTTTAGCAATGAGCTCTTCATGAGTACCTTGCTCAACTACGCCGCCGTCATCAAGTACAATTAATCTATCCATTTGTGCGATGGTAGAAAGTCTGTGTGCTATAGCGATTACTGTTTTACCTGTCATTAAGTCATCAAGGCTTGCTTGAATTGCCGCTTCTACTTCTGAGTCGAGTGCGCTGGTGGCTTCATCAAGTATGAGTATAGGTGCGTTTTTAAGTAATACGCGGGCAATAGCAATACGTTGACGTTGGCCGCCCGATAGGGTGACACCGCGTTCGCCTACTTGTGCATCAAACCCTTTGTTACCTTTACTATCAACCAAGTCGTTTATAAATTCGAGTGCTTTAGCTTGCTTGGTAGCGTTTATCATCTCAGCTTGCGTTGCATCGGGGCGTCCATACAAAATATTATCTTTTACTGAGCGGTGCAGCAGGGAAGTGTCTTGCGTGACCATGGCGATATAACGGCGAAGACTTTCTTGGCTTACGTCTGTGATATTTTGACCATCAATTTTTATGCTGCCAGAGTCGGTATCATAAAAACGCAATAATAAGTTAACAAGCGTTGATTTACCTGCGCCAGAGCGACCAACTAACCCAATTTTTTCGCCGGGTTTAATCGTTAAATTTAGCCCGTTCATAACAGGGCTGCGAGTAGTCTCGTTTGCGGCTTTGCCGTAATTAAAGTGTACGTTATTAAACTCAATTGCCCCTTGGCTTACGTTCAGCGTATTGGCGTTTGGTTTGTCGGCCACTTCGATAGGGTTTGAGAGTGTTTTCATACCATCGGCTACGGTGCCAATGTTTTCAAACAGACTGCTTATTTCCCACATGATCCATTGCGCCATGCCGTTTAATCGAAGCGCTAGACTTACTGCAACCGCAATTGCCCCCGCGCTAATTGCGCTAAGCGACCATAAATAAAGTGATACAGCAGCAACTGAGAATACTAATAGGTAATTTAGGGTTTGAATAACGAAGTTCAAGCTAGTTACCAAGCGCATTTGTTTGTACACAGGCTGCAAAAACACATCCATGCTTTGTTTTGCGTATTGCTCTTCTCGCTGGGTATACGAAAACAATTTGATCGTAGAAATATTGGTGTAGCTATCAACAATACGCCCCGTCATTTCTGAACGAGCATCGGCTTGTGAGCTAGCAATTTTTTTAAGGCGCGGAACAAAATATAGCTGCACGCAAATGTATAAAGCCAACCAAACCAGTAAAGGGATCATTAAGCGCCAATCAGCTTCGGCAACTAAAAATACCATCGAGCCAAAATAAACCACGATGTACATTAGTACATCTAGTAGTTTAGTCACTGTTTCGCGAACGGCTAAAGAGGTTTGCAGTACTTTAGTGGCTATTCGTCCAGCAAATTCATTTTGATAAAAACTCACGCTTTGACGCAGTAAATAACGATGCGCTAACCAGCGTATCGACATAGGGTAATTACCTAACAAGGCTTGGTGCAAAATAGCGGAATGAAAAAATACAACGACAGGCAGCACAACTAATAGCATTACAGCCATTTTAACAAGTTCTGACTTTTGTTCGACAAACAAAGTCTCGGGTGTGTAGGCCGTTAACCAATCAACTAGTTGCCCCATGTAGCTAAATAAAGACACCTCTAGGATAGCGAGCATGGCGGCGCTTATTGACATCAGCACCAACGATAGTTCCATTCCTTTGGTGTAGTGACGACAAAAAGCAAACAAAGTAGAAGGCGGCTGAGTTGGTTGGTGCTCAGGAAATGCTTTGGTCATTTTTTCAAATAATCGATACATTTTAAAAACTTAAATGGCAAATAATGGTGAGTATCATAGCATTTAAGTATTTTAAAATGCAGCCTTGTAAAGGCTTAATATTAAGATAAGCGTGCAGCCAAATAATGCAAATATTACTAGCATCCCTATTTGAGTATCGGAAAGATATTAAATTTGATAGCAGATCTAAAATAGGCGAATATTAGCGAGTGTTTACTTCCCAGAAATAGACATTAAGGCAGTTAGCATTGAAAATAGCTGCTGAGATAGACTCATTATTTAAAATTGGCTTAATTATAAGGAGGTGATATGTACACAGGTTCATGTTTATGTGGTGAAATTACAGTAGAGCTAACGGGCCCTATTACGAGTATTATCCATTGTCACTGTTCACTTTGCAGAAAAAACAGCGGTACTGCTTTTGCGACTAACGGCTTTATAAATGCCAACGAATTTATAATTTCAACAGGCAGTAATTTACTAAGCGAATATTCTTTTAAAGCAGGGCGTACGCGTTATTTTTGTAAATGTTGCGGTTCACCAATTTATAGTGCTAATGCAGATGACAAAAGTCGATATAGAATTCGTTTGGGTCTAATAGATTCAGCGATTACTGAAAAGCCTTTATCTCATAATTTTGTAACTTCTAAGGCAAATTGGGAGCAACTAGAAACGAGCTTACCTTGTTACGATACATTTGAACCTAGTCGCTACTCTATTTCTATATGATATATAGTATTTATTGCTTTATGTAGTTTTGGAGCAATGACTTGCATTACTTTTGATGTTTGTATGGCTTCAATACTAATATGCTTCAACGACTTGTGGCTAAGTATTAGTACAATATTGTTGTATTCATTAAATTCGATGAGTGCGATGCACTCAAAATACTGACGCAGTAAAACTAAAATATTTTTTAAATCTTGGCCTGTTTGAGGGTTTAAATTAATCACTGCTTGGCCACTTTCATCTATACAGCGATTAATTGATTGCCAAAATGAATGACTTTGAATAAACGTTTGGTGGCACTCTCCACTAAAAATATCAATATAGATAATGTCGTATTTTTGATTGCATAGACTTATAAACTGCTCAGCACATTGTAAATGAACAGTGTGATCGTTGGGTAATTGAAAAAACTGCTTTGCAATGCTCACTATTGCTGGGTTTATTTCTACACTTTCAAACAGATTAATGGGGCTTAAGTAAGGAGTATTAGACTCAATATGTTTGAGTGTACGTTCTAACCCAGCTGTGCCTAGCCCTAAATTTAGAATACGCAGGTCATTAATCGGTATTAATAAAAATAACAGCATGCTTTGATATATAGCCACACATACTTTTTCAGGGCTCACTTTATTCATTACACCTTGAATAATTACGTCAGACTGTGGGTTGTTGTTAAGCGTGAGCCATAGATGTTCATTATTTTGATAAACGCAAGTTGAACCAAATTCATTTTCGACATGATAGGTTAGATTACTTGATGTGGTATCGGTTTTTAATTGGCGCATAACAGTATGTAGTAGATTAAACTCGCTCAGTAGTGTGCCATGAATAGGATGAGATTTTCACTTAATTTTTACCTAACCTGAGCTCTAGGGCCTGTTTATCTTTCGAGGTTGAATTTGCAGCAGACTGTTTGGTATTTAGGCAAGGCAGAGCCTATGTCATGTGGTATTCCCCATAAATAGGCGATAACGCAGCATAAATGCCAAACATGCGCTGCC
>NZ_PNDU01000022.1:0-3545 GCF_005886635.1 Pseudoalteromonas sp. S558
CATGATTCAATGCATTAGTAAATCTCTTAACCAGAGTTCAGGTTAATTTAATGCAATTGGTATTAATACCAAACTGCATAAATCTTTGATCAATTTAACGAATTAAATTGCACTATAACGTCGTTAAAAAATTTTTATTTAGAACAACTAGATACAAAAATTTTTGCCTAGTTCTAGCGTAATTTTCTTAACGTTAAATAGACCCCATATATAAGCAAATTGGTATAATGTATTGAATCATGGTGATGTTTAATACGCTAGAATCATCATGTTTTTATAAAATGGGTATAACATAAACAATCAAGCTATTTGCGTACCCAATCCTTGCCAGCCTTCCTGCAAGTTCGTCATTACCACTCGTGTTGAATCTATAAATGCCAAATCATTTTTTAAACTAGCTTGCAATAATGCTTGCCCGCAGTGCTGATAAAGCTTCTGCATGTTTAATGCAACCTCTCCCCCTTTATCAAGGTCTAGTGATGCTTCAAGCCCGCCGAGTATGCGCATTAATTTTTCAATACTCTCGGCTTTTTTATCATAACGCTTTTGAGTAATATGCCCTGAGGCTCTTTCTAGTTCATCCAAAAAGCCATCAAATAACATCAGTACCAATTTATGTATATCTGCGCTTGCCGCTTTCGCATCAACAGACGTACTTTTATAAGCCGAAAAGCCATCATTTAAATCTAACATTATTAATCCCTAGCTTCCAAATTGGCCCATTGTAGATTCTAATTGCGCAATAGTCTGTTGCATTTGCGTAAATTGCGATAAATAACGCTGATACACCTGCTCCATTGAGGTGTTATGGCTTTTTTGCTGCCTCACTACAATATCTAAGCTTGATTGCAATGTATCTTTTTTGTCGCTCATTAAGCCATAGCTTTTTGTGTATGGCTCTACTCGTTTTTCAAGTTTAGACATCAAGCCGGTTTCACCCTGCAGCATTTTAGTTAATGCCTCAGGGTCGTTTGCCATAGCGGCTTCTAATCGTTCATTATTGATTGTTAAATTACCAGTACGGTCAAACTCAATACCCACTGAATAAAGTGTTTTGCCTTCAAATGTACCTTGAAAGTCATTTCGTAGCGCACGAGCAAGGCCACTGGCCATACTGTCGCGCTTTAAATTTTCATTACTTGTAATACCATTAACTAAGCCATTGAATGCATCAACAAAGCTTTTAACATTCGCTTTACTTGCTTCTTGATCTTGCGCAACCGTTACATGAATAGGGCTATCACCCGGCGCTTGTACCTTAGTTAAGTTTAATGTTACGCCTTCTATTACATCTTCAAGTTTATTTGTTGTTGAAGTAATTGTCAGCGCAGAGCTTGCACCTAGTTTTATAATAGAATCTTGGGCTGCGGTGAGCTCTGTTTTAGTAGCAATCGCATTGGTAATATCAGCGCCATTAGCATCAGCCCCAGCAGTAAAGTTTAATGAGACCTGGTTAGCAGCCCCCGACTCTTCACTGGTCATCACTAGAAAAGTTTCACTACCAGAGCGCATTAATGTAGCTTTTACGCCACTATTATCTGCATGGCTATTTATAGCACTGGCTAAATCACTTAATTTTGCATCAGCACCCAGTGTAGAAAGGTCAACACTGAACGAATCCCCTGCCAAATCAATATTAAACTCACCATCTGTGCTTAGCGTTTTTGTAGGATCAAAACTCAATGCGACTTGATGCGCCTGCGCTAATTGCTCTACAAACACATCATAATCGCCATTAGTAGCCTTACCGCTTGCCGTTACACTTAAAGATCCTTCATCGCTTAGTGTTGCACTATTACTAAACAAACTTGTTTCAGTTTTTAATCCTGCTTTTAAGTCTGTATAAAAGCTCGTTAAGTTACTTTTTAGGCCATCAAATGCTTTAATTTTATTAGTAAAATCACTATTTTTATTATTTAAAAGCTGATCTTTTGATGCGCGTTCAATTTGTGTGTACTGGCGTGCTAAATTAGAAGGGTCGATACCTAGTGCCGATAAACTCATTGTATTCTCCAAGTATTTATTTTAATAAATAAAAACTCCGATGAATTTTTATTTATTAAAATAGCTATAAAAATATAGCTATTTTAGTTTTACAAAACTAATTAATCAGTTAATGAACTAATTCATTAACGAAGTAATGAGCCAATCATTTGTGTTGTGCTGTTTGCTGTACTCAACACAGAAATACCTGAGTTCATTAGCAATTGCTGCTTTGTCATATTAGACGTTTCAGCCGCAAAATCAGCATCCATCAGCGTAGAGGCCGCTGCTTGGGTATTTTCTTTCATATTAGTTACGTTATTCATTGTATGATCAAGACGATTCATTGACGCACCTAATGCTGAGCGTGCTGAGCCAATTTTTTCTATAAGTCCATCCACTGTATCTACAGCAGTGTTAGAGGCAGTTTGATCTGTTAGATTTGCAACACGGATAAGTTTGTCACCTGCATCCACAAGACCTGTTGTTGTTCCCAATGCAGTATGAATACTTTTAAGCTCAGCACTAATACCAACATCTAATGTTTCTGCCGTTGATGAACCTACTTGAAATGTTACTGGTGCAGCTGTAACTGCAAACTTTCCACCATCTTGTACACCTACAGCGGCTGTAACACCTGCAGCAGCAGCAACCGTATCGGCAGCAAGTACTTCTGCATTAAGCAACTTTGTACCACCAAAACTTGTGTTTTCCATAATGCTGGCAAGTTCTTCTTCTAACGCTGAAAATTCAGCATTTATTGCAGTGTACTCTTTTGCATCATTTGTACCATTGGCACCTTGTGTTGCAAGCTCTTTCATACGGTAAGCAATATTGGTCATCTCATCAAACGCACCTTCCGCTGTTTGCATCATCGACATTGCATTATTTGAATTATAAAGTGCCGCGTCTTGACCACGTACTTGTGCATTTAAACGTGATGCTATTTGCAGACCTGCTGCATCGTCTTTTGCTGAGTTAATTTTAAAACCAGACCCTAAACGCTCAAGCGCAGTAGATAAATCGTTGTTACTACGACCTAACTGGTTTTGAATTGACATTGATGCCATATTAGATTGAATTGATAAAGCCATGCTTAATTTCCTTTATGTTTTTTTAGTACTATTTACACGTAAAAGCATAAATAGAAGTGACTAATAATTAAGAGCGACCACTTTTAAAAAAAACTAAACTTTATTTACTCTATTTTTGTAATTCAACTAAAAGAAATAAGATTAGTTTGCCGCTTGGTCGTGACGCTCAATTAATTGAGCGTCACACAAACAAAAACAGCGATGCCAATGGCATCGCTGTTTACAACTCATTCATTAATTTACTAAATAGTTAATTAACGAAGTAACGAGCCAATCATTTGTGTTGTGCTGTTTGCTGTACTAAGCACAGAAATACCTGAGTTCATTAGTAACTGTTGCTTTGTCATATTAGACGTTTCAGCCGCAAAATCAGCATCCATTAGCGTAGAAGCCGCTGCTTGGGTGTTTTCTTTCATATTTGTTACGTTATTCATTGTATGGTCTAGGCGATTCATTGACGCACCTAAT
>NZ_PNDU01000220.1:0-9130 GCF_005886635.1 Pseudoalteromonas sp. S558
GCACCTTTAATTAGGGCGTGCTGTCGTTTCGTGATTGATTTTGCAGCAGACTGTTTGGTATTTAGGCAATGCAGAGCCTATGTAGTGTGGTTGTTCCCCCTAAATAGGCAATAACGCAGCATAGATGCCAAACATGCGCGGCCCTATGGGTTCTTTCTAGGGACGATTATTAGTCCGAGATTTGTAACCAAGCCATCGCCCAGCTTTTACCGACCCCAGGTTCAAACATTAATTTTTCATCACCACTGGCACGGCAAAACTCATTAAATGGCCATGGCTTGCACTGATAAATTTTTCCCGTTTTTGGCTGTAATACTCTTGTACCCGCATTATAAATATCGCTATTTTCTGGGTAAATGTAATCGTAAGCATCGGAAGTTTTAACTTTACGCTCATCACATTTTGCAATGCAGTGAAAGTCGACACTAGCTTTACAAATGCCACTGCTTTGCAACGCAAAAATCTCATTATGACGATAACCTACAACAAGCCCTTGCTCTGTCATTTGCCCTGCGCTTACAAGTGGAATATGCACGTTAATGTACTCAGCAACTAAACGTGGCCACGCATGAGATTCACCTTGCTCAAGTGAGGTGATTTTATAATCGAACGACAAACTGACTAGCTCTCCTTGCATGTCATAAAAGGTTACACTCACCACATCACCAATAAATAATTGGGTATGATGACTTAAGCAACCTATTGTCGACCACTTTCCACAAGCCAACGACGTATGCATAAACACAGCAACACCTTAAAAAACCAAAATTGAATCTATGGCTATATGGATACACAAAAAATACACTAAAAACAAGTTATACGATGGTTCATAGCTTATTAATAGTAAACTTAAGCTTTCATATCATCACTAATACTTACTTTTTATAAGTAATATCATTATTAGAGCATACAAAAAGGCCAACTCATTGAGCTGGCTTTTTGATGTGTATCTTTTGCATTCAAGACATAGAGTTTTTAATCGTCGTCTTTTTGAAAATCATTCTAAAGAAGCGCTTAAACATTTCACCTATATCGCTCAATATTATATATAAGCATGGCACTAATATAAGAGTGATTAAGGTGGCAAACATCACTGCAAAGCCAAGAGCTACAGCCATAGGTATAACAAACTTAGCTTGTAAGCTTGTTTCAAACATAATGGGCAATACACCTGCAAATGTAGTGATTGAAGTAAGTAATATCGGTCTGAATCGAGCACAACCGGCATCTATTACAGCATTTTTGATACTGACACCTGTTTTGCGGGCTTGATTCACGTAATCAGTCATGACGAGAGAGTCGTTTATAACCACCCCAGCTGCGGCAATAATACCAAAGCCAGACATTAAAGTTATATCCAAACCAAACCAGTAATGCCCCCATATTGCTCCCGTTAAGCTAAATGGAATAACCGACATAACAATAAGTGGTTGCGCATAACTCTTAAGAGGTACTGCTAATAAGATATACACCAAAATCATACCACCGAAGAAAAACATCTTCTGCTGATTAGCTTGATCTTGTTGCTCTTCAATGGCGCCACCAAGTTCAGACTTAACACTTGGGTACTCTTCTTTAAGTTGTGGTAGTAATTTTTCTTTAATTTGCTCAACAACTTCGTTTGGTTCAATCAATTCTTCATCTATGTTTCCATAAACATACACAGTGCGGTAACCCCCTTCGCGGCGAATATAACTAATACCCGGTGTTTCAGTGAGTTCAACTACATCGCCAAGCAGTACTTCACGGCCCTGCGGGGTAGTAACAACCGCATGTTTAAGTGACGAAAATGCCTCTCGAGTCAGTTTAGGGTAACGTACCATGACACGCACCTCTTCGCCGTTTCGGATGACACGTTGAGCCTCACCACCGTAAAAGCTTGCCCCAACTTGATTAGCAATAGAAGCCAAGTCTAAACCCAAATCGTAAGCGACCGGTTTTAAACTCATTTGCACTTCTTTACTGGCAGGGTCTATTGTTGAGCTAATATCAAACAGGCCTTCTTGCTGTTGCAGCAATTCTATAAAGCGGCGACCAGCATCATTCAATGTATCAATATCTGAGCCATATAATAAATAACCAAATTCGCCATCACTACCTCCTCCGTTTACATCATCATAAATGGTTAATGATTTAACACCGGCAATATCTGGCATGGCTTCGCGCCAACGGCGTGATAATTCAAACGCGTTATAAGGTCGTACTCTCTCATCAACGAGTGGCACAAGCACTTGGGCTTCGGTGCGCCCTTGGTTATAGACTAAAATATCTCTTATGAGTTTTTGACCATATTTGCGTTCAGTATCTTCATCAATCGCAATCACCATCGCCTCTATTTCACGAATAGCATTTATTGTTTGTATGTCTGATACATTGTCATTCATTTCTAGATTTATTTGCGGGTAGTCATGCGGAATTTTTGGCATAAACCCAGTACGAACTTGATTTGATGAGATTAAAGCAAAGGTTACGATCAATAGGGCGATAAATGAAAATAATACTGACCAACGCCATTCAACACAACGTACAACAAAGCGCTTATATGGGCCATTTACAAAACCAAAAAATCGCGTATTAAACCGATCGCGCCAGCCCCCCTCTTTTATTGGTGAAAAATGAGTGTGGGCAATATGGGCAGGCAATATCAACTTTGATTCAATCAAACTAAATACCAAACACAGCATTACCACCACAGCTATACCATAAAAGAAGGCACTTTCTGGACCTGTAGATAACGTAAATGGAGCAAATACTGCAATGGTAGTTAGTACACCAAAAGTTGCGGGGGTTGCTACGCGTTTTGCGCCATTAACCACATTCACAACACCGCCACCTTTTTTCTCTATTTCGGTGTAGGCACTTTCGCCTATGACAATGGCATCGTCCACCACAATCCCTAGCACCATAATAAAAGCAAAAAGTGATAAAATATTAATGGTTACACCAAACAGTGGCATCATCATCATTGCGCCCAAAAAGCACACTGGTAAACCAATCATTACCCATAATGCCAACTTAAAGCGTAAAAAGATTGATAGCATAATTGCAACCAAAACAGCACCCTGAATAAGGTTTGTAACCATCATGTCTAAACGAGCATTTAAGTAGTACGTCATATCCATTAATGGCTCTAAACGAACCCCCAGCGGTAGCTCTTTATTTTTTAATTCTATAAATGCTTTTACTGAATCAGCAACTGGGATAATACTTTGCTCTTCGGTCGCTTTAACCGATATATAAACCGCATTTTCACCATTAAATTTAAAGTAACGCTCACCCTCAGTGAACTGATCTTTAATCACGGCAATATCTTGCAGTAACACTTTAGCGCCATTAGCCCCTATTTTTACCGGTATTTGTCTAAATTCTTCACCTGAGTAAAACTGATTTTCGACTCGTACAGAAATAACACCCGCATCGGTTTTTAACTGCCCTGCCGAAAAGTTAGCTGAGTAACGACGCACTGCATTCACTACATCACTAAGGGTTAGGTTATATTGACGCAGCGTATCGGGTTCTATCTCGATAGCTATTTCATCAAGAGGAACATCATTTACCACCAAAGATACATTTGAAAGCTGTAATAGCTCATCTTCAATCTGATTAGCGATCGGCTTAAGCTCAGTAAGTGGTAGGTCAGCAACAAGCGTCATACCTATTACATCTTGCTTAAACTCCACCTGACTTATGGTGACCGGCTCCATACCAGCAGGAAATGTCGCTATACCATCAACCCGTAACTTAACTTTATCGAGTATATCGGTAAGCTCTACATCGGTATTAATTTCAAGACTTGCTCTACCGCCATTTCTAAATGCCCTGTACACACCTTTTTTAATTTCGGTCACATCTTTTAGCGACTCTTCAATTTTTATAAGTATGCTTTCTTCAATTTCTTGTGGTGAAGCGCCTGGGTAATTGGCTTCAATATTAATGTAATTAATTTCTATATTTGGGAACATTTGACGCTGAAGGTTAAGAAAGCTAATAATCCCCATCACCACAATAAAAATCATCATTAGGTTGGCAGCAACGGAGTTATTGGCAAAATAAGCAATAATACCGGTTTGTTTTTCAGCGTTTGGCGCTGTATTTGGTAGTTCAGTGTTACTCATAACTCAGTCTACCTTTATAATTGTTCAGTGGAGGCACTTTCAAGTACCTCTGTTTTTTTAGTATTTTGAAGGCCTGCAATTTTTACAGCCATGCCTTTTTGCGGGTATTCTGGCAAAGTGATCACTAACTTATCATCTTTTTGCAAACCATCGCTAATATAAAAATATTCACCTTCTTCACGAATAACTGTGACTTTGCGCGGCTCAAGCTGTTGTTCTTGATTAACAATCCACACTGTTTGATTATTTACTAACTCTTGCGGTAAGCGGTAAATATTATTTAGCATCGCACCAGCAAAGTTCACCTGTACGTAACTGCCAAACTTAATGGCTGGTTGTTTAGTTTTAAGCCCATATGGGTCTTCAATACGCACCACTAAGCTACTCATACGTGTTGCGTTATCAATAATTCCTAAATCACGGTCAATCACGCCTTCTCGAGTAAAGCTATTTAACCCTTTTTGAATAACCGTTGCGGTAATGCCTTTTATGCGCTCTGGTAAAAATATGCTATCAAAACCTGCTATAGGAATAATGACTTCAGCGGTTTCAATATTGTTTAGCTCAGCAACTTGCGAACCCATTGTTACATATTGACCAACACCAACATTGCGGCTGATAACCAACGCATCGTAAGGGGCTGTCACGTCACAATTATCTAAATCACGTTGCGCGCGTTTTAATGCAGCTTGTGCCGACTTAACGGATGCCTGCGCACTGAGTACTTGAGGTTTACGTAAGAATAAATCAGTTCGTGCTTTACTAGGAAAACGCTTTGCTTCGTCTTCGGCTACTTGCGCTTGAGCTTGCTCTTCAATTAAGCCCGCTTGTGCGCGAGCAAGATCAGCCTCTGCAACAAGCACTGCTGCTTCGTAGTTATCTTTCTCGATGGTAAATAGCGTTTCACCGCGCGCAACAATGCCACCAGCTACAAAATTAGGGTGCCAACTTAACACCTCACCCGACACTTGCGCCGAAAGCTGTGTATTTTCAAGCGGCTTTACTTCACCATAACTGTTAATAATAACTTGATGATCATTTGCAGCAACAGCCTCAACCTGCACTGTTGGGCGCGTATCAACGATTTCTTTTTTTTCTGATTCTTGTGCAAGGGCATTTATTCCCATGAAACCAACGACCCCTATCGCAAGTGCTACGAACGGGAAGACCCATTTAAGTGAATTTGTTTGCATATTCTATTTATCCCTAAAGTTCTATTAGCACCATAATATCAGAGGCAAACAAAACATTAAGGTGACATTTGTAAGCAACTGTTGCAAATACACACAAAATATTACTATTTATGTCTTTAAGAAGTGAAAAAACTGCAATTCGTCTCATTATTTATATTTTGTTACAAACTTTTATACATGTAAATCAATGAACTACCTATTAACAAGTAAATTTCATCGCGAAGATGTGCTAAATAAAATTAATTTACGTACAGTCCAATTAAATTAACAAATATTAAAAAGATCAAATAATGAAATTAACCACAATTACTCTTGCACTTAGTCTAGCGCTTAGTGGCCATGCATTTGCTGCCGAAAAGAAAGAAGACAAAAAACCAAAAACACTTAGTGAAATGATCAAAGGACAAACCGAATTTGCGGGCGTATTTAACCTTTATCAAGACGAAAAAACCGGTGAACACCTAATGGTAATTAGCGAGTCACAACTCGATACACCATTTGTGTATTTTGCGCACACCGTTGATGGAGTTACTGATGCAGGTCATTTCCGTGGGGCATACCGTGAAACTAAGCTAATTGAATTTAGAAAGTACTTTGACCGCATTGATATTATTAGCAAAACACCTCGATATAAGTTTGATGAAAACAGTGCTATTTCTAAAGCAAGCGAGGCCAATATTAGTGAAGCGGTACTAGCAAGCATTAAAATAGAAAAAGAAGAAGATGGAAAAATAGCATTTAATGTAAATCAGCTATTTTTAAGCGAAGCACTTCACAAAGTATCGCCTACGCCAAACCCAGCCGATAAAAATGCCAAAAAGCGCTTTAAAGTAGGTAAATTAGACGATAAAAAATCACGTATTATTAAACAGCGCCCTTACCCTAATAACTTAGACGTAGTAGTTGATTACGTATTTACTAATGCAAGCCCTACTGTACGTGGCTCTAATGCAGTAAGCGATCCACGTAGTGTATCGGTAAAAGTGCAGCACTCATTTGTTTCTCTACCTGAGAATAACTACGTGCCACGTATGGATGATGCGCGCATTGGTTATTTTACCAACCAATTCGATCAAATGACGTCTACCGATTGGGCACCTTATGAAGATATTATAAAGCGCTGGGATTTACAAAAGAAAGACCCTAGTGCAGCCCTTTCAGAGCCAGTAAAACCAATTACTTGGTGGATAGAAAACACCACACCTATTGAATGGCGCGATACCATTCGTGACGCTGTTTTAACGTGGAATACTTCTTTTGAAAAAGCCGGTTTTAAACATGCGCTGGAAGTAAAAGTACAACCAGACGATGCAGATTGGGATGCGGGCGATATTAATTACAACGTACTGCGTTGGACTTCGTCACCTAAGCCTCCATTTGGCGGATACGGACCAGCACTTGCTAACCCATTAACTGGTGAAATACTGGGCTCAGACATTATGCTTGAGTTCGTGTTTATGAAAAACCGTTGGATTTACGACACACTTTTCAGCCAAGGTACAATGAGCCACGGCGAAACAATGAGTACCGGCGAGTTGAATTGCTCTCTTGGGCATGAAATTCAACAAAACCTAATGCTTGCCAAAGGCCTTGCAAACGGCGACAAAATTGCAGAAAAAGAAATGCTTCGCCAAGGTTTAACACAATTGGTACTTCACGAGGTTGGTCATACCTTAGGTCTTAACCACAACATGAAATCATCTATTTTGTGGGATGAAAAAGAAGTACACGATAAAAACAAAACCCAAGGTATAGTAACCGGTTCTGTAATGGATTATGCACCCGCTAACATTGCCCCAATTGGTATGCAGCAAGGTGATATTTTTCAAACAAAACCAGGTCCTTACGATGATTGGGCAATTAATTACGGTTATAGCGTAGCACTTGCAGATAAAGCAGCTGAACAAGCTCGGCTTGATAAAATACTTGCGCGTTCAAGTGAGCACGCTCTTGCCTTTGGTAACGATGCCGACGATATGCGCGCACCAGGTCGCCATATTGATCCACGTGTAATGATTGGTGATTTGTCATCAAATCCTGCAGCTTATGGCGCAGATCGTATGGCGCTAATTAATAAACTATTTACTGAGTTAAAAGATAAAGCAACAGTTAAAGGTGAGTCTTACCAACAGCTTGTCACCTCTGCTAATAGCTTATTTGGTCAATACCGAGCTCAAGCAGGTGTTGTTTCTCGCCAGATTGGCGGTGTGTATGTTGAGCGCGCTGTAGTGGGTGATGCAAATGCAGATAAACCATTTACGCCAGTATCGCTTGAGCGCCAAACACAAGCGATGGATATACTAGCCAAATTTGTATTTGCCCCTGACGTGCTACAAAACATGCAACCTCTATACAGCTACCTACAACTACAACGTCGTGGCTTTAATCACTACGGTAAAAATGAAGACCCTAAAGCACACCAAATGATTTTAGGTATGCAGAAATCTGTACTTGCACAGCTATTACACCCAGCGGTATTACTGCGTATTTCTGACACCGCTCTATACGGTAATGAATATAGCCTAACTCAGTTTATGCAAGATTTAACAGCCAGCATCTTTGTGAAAAGCAAAGACGCAAACTCTATTAGCCACAACTTACAAATTGAGTATGTTAATCAGCTAATCGCGATTGCAGGCCTTGGTAAAGCAAGTAAATTTGATAACCTAGCTAAAACCGCTGCGTTATATCAGCTAACTAAAATAGCCGACACCAGTGTTGCGTGGGGATCAGATACAGCGACTAAAGCACATAAAAAATATATTGACCGCTTAATTGCAAAAGCATTAGAAGCGTAAAATATCTCGAATAATTGAGTAAACCAAGGCCACGTTTAACGTGGCCTTTTTTATGACAAAAAATGAAAACTAAATATAAATAATGCCTTTTAAATACCTTACGGCATGTCCCGTTAAGGTGACGGTTGTATCACCCACTTCACATAGTAAATGCCCGCCTCTGCTTGAAGCCTGATAAGCGCTTAACGTAGTTTTACCCAATTGCTGCGCCCAATAAGGTGCAAGACCAGTATGGATTGAACCCGTTACATAATCTTCATCACCACCGCTTGCAGGCCAAAAATAACGAGATATAAAATCATATTCTGTACTTTTAGCTGTCGCCACCACGTCTAACGGGTATAAGGTTTTGAGTAAATTAGAGTCTGTTTTAAGGTTAATGACATCTTGCTCATTTTTATACACCACAAAATAAGCCTGCTGATTTTTTAACACCTTGAAAGGTTGTATAGACAAGCTATTAAATAACTCTTTAGGTATATTATCAGCCTCACTCGGTACTTGCTTCGGAAAGGTCATTGCAAAGCTGCCGTCAACATTTTTATTAACGATTAGCTCGCCTACTGCATCGGCAATAAAGCGGATTTTCGATACATTATGCTCTTCACATAAAACATACGCCGCAGCGAGTGTGGCATGGCCACAAAAGTCTATTTCCATTAATGGAGAAAACCAGCGAATAACAAAACTTCCATCATCTTGCTGACAAGTAAAAGCCGTTTCAGATACGTTATTCTCAGCACCAATTTTTAGCATTAGATCGTCACTTAACCACGATTCTAATGGGATCACTGCCGCGTAGTTACCTTTAAATAACTCATTCGCAAACGCATCAATTTGATGAATAGTTAATTGCATTGTTGAAACTTTATAATGATTAAGAGCTTAAAACTACCACAGCTTAACTAAATTAATCTAAACTCTGGGTAATAAATCTATCTCCAGCTATTATCAGCGCTAACTACGTTGAATTTACTTGCAATAGGCTAGCTATTGACGCGTAAATTCGCCTTGTTTTAAGTAA
>NZ_PNDU01000221.1:0-8090 GCF_005886635.1 Pseudoalteromonas sp. S558
CAGAGTTCAGGTTAAGTAATCTAAAAATTTAATGAAGCATTAGAAGCAACGACTCTTTGGGGATTACCAAGTAATATGCTTTTAGAAAAGAAGATATTGATTTTATGCGGTTATTTTCGATGAGAAAATAGCCGCGATTAAATCGCCCTAGATTGAACAAATTTCAATCCACAAAGGTCAACACGCCCTAGTCTCTCGATAGGTTATACTTTTTCATTTTTTCAACTAAGGTTGTTCTGCGTACACCTAATATTTCAGCAGCACGAGCAACGACGTAATCAAAACGCTCTAGTGCTTGGGTAATTAAGCTAATTTCAAGCTCAGCTAAATACTCTTTAAGTTCGATCCCGTCACCGGGTAGTAAACCACTTCCAGATTGGTTGAATTCAGGCTCAGGCTCTTCGTCATAATCACTAAAACCAGTACTAAATATATCGTTAAACGCATCTTTTTCCATTAACTCTTCTGGGTATTCTGGCTCGTATGCTTCAACCTCAATATAACGATATTTATTAGGTAAATCAGGAATATCAACTACCTTTTCAGGGAACATAATCACCATGCGCTCAACTAAATTAGCGAGTTCACGAATATTCCCTGGCCACGCATGCTCTTTTAGACTATCAACAGCACGCTCGGTAAATTTAGCCGTTGATCCTGTTTGATCATTAACACGGCGCATTAACTCTTTTAGCAGCAATGGAATATCATCAGCGCGCTCACTAAGCGATGGATTTTCGATAGGAAATACATTTAAGCGATAGTATAAATCTTCACGAAAACTACCTTCTTCAATCATATTTTCTAGGTTACGATGCGTTGCAGCAATTACACGTACATCTGCCTGAATCGCCTTAGTACCACCAACACGTTCATAGCTGCGCTCTTGTAAAACACGCAATAACTTTACTTGCATTTGCAATGGCATATCGCCTATTTCATCTAAAAATAGCGTGCCACCTTGTGCTAGTTCAAATCGGCCTTTACGCGCCGAAATAGCCCCTGTAAATGCGCCCTTTTCATGGCCAAACAATTCACTTTCTAAAAGTTCAGCTGGGATCGCACCACAATTGACTGGCACAAACGGCCCAGCGCTTCTTTTTGATAGTAAATGTACATTGCGCGCAACAACTTCTTTACCAGTTCCCGATTCGCCTAAAATTAAAACATTTGCGTCAGTTTTTGCAACTTGCTCAATTAAAAAGCGTACATCCTTAACTGCATCGGTTTCACCCACAAGGCCATCAAAAGTTTTATGCGGTTTAGAGTGTTTATGGTCACTGGGAAGCATTCGCTGATATTGCTGACAATCGTGAAGCAACTGCGTTGTTACTTCATGACTAAATGGCTCACAAATAAGTCCGACTACATTGGCGATACTAAGTAATGGTTTTAGCGTTTCGCCTATTAGCAAAAATGGCAGTGTTGGATAACACTTAATTAAGCTTTCATGATCGAGTGATTGCAAGGCACCTAAAATTACAATGCATTCTTTTTGTTGATACTTCGCACATTCTTGCTCAAAATTTGCTTCGTCTAAAAGTTGAACGGCTTCACCAATAAAAGTAAGTGATGCATTTAACCCTATCGAGCGGTTGTTATTATTATCTAAAATCAAGATCATATATAGCGAGCCATAATTTCACTAATTTATTTATTAATGAAATTGTAAGCCAGTAAATTTTGGATGCAAGCACTAGCGGCAATTTTTTGACATTAACGCCAAAAAACAGACATATAAATCAAAAAAGCAGTACTTAATAACTAATTAATAACTCTTTACAATCTAGGCATGCACATTAAAGTACTAAAAAATGCTAATTTACATTAAGAGTGTAAATATACCTAACGACCCAACACACGCAAATAACTTGCAATAGTAGTTTTATATCAATAAGAGTAAAATATTTGAAATATGGCATGCATTTTTTTAAAGAAACAAACTTATTTGCCGATAAGTAAACGTTATGTTCATTTTGGAACTAAACTTGCTTAAGGTTTAAGTATTGTAATTAAATTTCTAGGAATTACCTATATGGCACACGCGTCGATAAATAAATACCGTCAAGTCACTGTAAGTAGCGTTAAAGAAATGACGCCTTATGACCAAGTCAAATTAGTGTTTGCAAATATTGTTGGTAAACTTTCAGCAGCAAAAGGCTTCATCCAGCGTAAAGAGTTTGATAAGAAAGGAATTGCTATTTCAGACTGTATTACATTGCTTGGGGCATTACAGCAAGTCCTGAATTTTGAAGGTGATAATGCAGTATCTACAAACTTAGACTCTTTGTACGACTATTGCCAGCGCACGCTTTTGATGGCCAATATGGAAAATAACATAGATAAGCTTGATGAAGTTATCGTGCTGATCAAAGAGATTAAATCAGGTTGGGAAGCAATTCCTCTAGAGCATAGATCTTAGGATTAACCATGTTAGGAAAGTCAATTACTGAGCTATCAATAAACGATTGTCACACCCGTGAACTATGTTTAAAACTTATAGAACTATTATCAGATGACGAAGTGCTGCAAGTTGAAAGCGCTACTCACGCTCATAATGATTTAGATAGCCATTTGAAAGAATCTATCGCAAAAGATGAAAACTTTTATTCCGCCGCAGAGCTTGAATTAATAATTGATCTAATTGGAAAACTATCTGCTAAAATAGAATATGCTAAACAACAAGTTGCAGAAAAAATAATAAGTAAGCAAAAAAGCAATAACGCGGTCAATCAATACAAAGCCAACTCTTAATTTAGAGTATTACTAACTATTAACTAAGCATCCAACGGAGATATACAAAATGTTTAACGGAAAAGTTGTCTTCATAACGGGTGGCACAGGTTCATTCGGTAAAAAGTACGTTAAAACGTTACTTGAGCGTTATCAGCCAAAAAAAATCATAATATTCTCGCGTGATGAACTAAAACAATTTGAAATGCAGCAAGAGTTTGATCAACCTTGTATGCGATATTTTATCGGCGATGTTAGAGATAAAGCTCGCTTACAAAGAGCAATGCGTGGTGTGGATTATGTAATTCATGCAGCAGCACTAAAGCAAGTCCCTGCCGCAGAATACAACCCAATGGAATGCATAAAAACCAACATTAATGGGGCTGAAAATGTAATTGATGCAGCACTTGATAACAATGTTGAAAAAGTCATCGCGCTATCTACCGACAAAGCTGCAAATCCTATTAATTTATACGGTGCCACAAAATTAGCATCAGATAAATTATTTATTGCAGCAAATAATATTGCAGGCGGTCATAGGACTACATTTTCTGTCGTGCGCTACGGTAATGTTGTGTGTTCGAGGGGCTCTGTAGTGCCTATTTTTCAAAAATTTATTGATGAGGGTCGTGATCACATTCCGATTACTCACCTAGAAATGACACGTTTTTGGATTAACTTGCAGCAAGGTGTCGATTTTGTTTTAACCAATTTTGAGCGCATGTTAGGCGGTGAGATCTTTGTTCCTAAAATACCTTCAATCAGAATAATAGATCTAGCAAAAGCCATGGCACCAGACTTACCTATAAAAGATATAGGGATACGACCTGGAGAAAAGCTTCATGAAGTTATGTGCCCTGCCGATTTATGCTTTGAAACCTATGAATATCATGATCATTACCTTATAGCACCGGGTATTAAATTTAGTAGCCGAAGTAATGACTTTACTGTAAATGCTATTGGTGAAAAAGGACATAAGGTTCCTCAAGGCTTTGAGTATAATTCATTAAATAATCATCATTATATGAGCATTGATGATATAAAAATGTTTAATACACAAGCACTCCTTTAAACAGCAGGTAAACATGATCCCTTATGGTAAACAATCTATATCACAAGCTGATATAGATGCTGTCGTTGGTGTATTGGAATCAGATTGGCTGACCCAAGGGCCAAAAGTGCCAATGTTTGAATCGGCAATTACAAACTATTGTAATGTCGACTTTGCTTGTGCGACAAATAGTGCAACCTCTGCGTTGCATATTGCGTGTTTAGCATTGGATGTTGGCAAAAACGATATAGTATGGACGTCACCCATTTCATTCGTTGCGTCGGCTAACTGCGCTTTATATTGTGGTGCAAAAATCGACTTTGTAGATATTGATTTAACGACAGGTAATATGTCAGTTGTCGCACTTGAGAAAAAATTAATTAATGCAAAACAAAAAAACTGTTTGCCAAAAGTAGTTATACCCGTTCATTTAGCTGGTCAATCATGCGATATGCTCGTCATCCATAAGCTAGCAACGCAATACGGATTTAAAATAATTGAAGATGCATCCCATGCAATAGGCGCTCAGTACTTAGGTAAGCCAGTTGGAAACTGTCAGTTTTCAGATATTTGCATATTTAGTTTCCACCCCGTTAAAATTATCACTTCTGCCGAAGGGGGTATGGCTGTAACAAATAATGAATACATAGCAAAAAGATTAAAACGCTTAAGAAGTCACGGAATTACAACTGATCCTACTGAAATGACAGAGGCAAGCCATGGTCCATGGTATTACCAACAAATTGAACTTGGTTTTAATTACCGGATGACCGAACTACAAGCTGCGTTAGGTGTTAGTCAAATGCAGCGGCTAGATGAATTTATTTTAGCCAGAAATGCTATCGCCTCTATTTACACTCAAGCATTTAAAGCACAACCGTTAAATCATTTAGCGCAATCAGATGCGTGTTTATCTAGCTATCATTTGTATATTTTACAGCTGGAGGACAAAGCAGCTCATCACACCTTAATTTGTGAATTGCGTAATAGAAAAATAATGAGTCATCTGCATTATATTCCTATACATATTCAACCCTATTATGTTGCTCTTGGTTTTAAAGAAAGTGATTTTCCTAACGCGATTGAATATTACCAAACGTCACTTACCATCCCACTGCACCCTGGATTAACGCAGTCAGAACAAGAATTTATTATTCAGACGATTAATGAGTTAGTATGAAATTAGCCCTAGGAACTGCACAGTTCGGTTTAAATTACGGTATTAGTAATGACCAAGGCCAAGTTAACGTTGATGAAATTAAGCAAATGCTCACTCTGGCTAAAGCATCCTGCATTACTACACTTGATACTGCTTTAGCATACGGAAATAGTGAAAAGAACATTGGCACGTCTGGTTTTAGCAATCACTTTTCAGTCATAACAAAAATATCCGCTAGCAGTCATTTAAGTATTGAAGAACAAGTACAACTTAGCCTTTCTAATCTACAACGTGAAGAATTAGATGCTGTTTTATTTCATAATATCGACCCTTTATTAAATAACGCTGGTAAAAATCACTTCAAGCAATTAGAAGCATTAAAAGACACTGGCATCATTAAACGTATCGGCGTGTCCATTTACACTCCTGAACAACTTAGTTTACTTAGTGACATGTATAATTTAGACATTGTACAAGCGCCATTGAACTGGCTAGATCAGCGTTTTATTCAACCCGAAGTAACAAATTTACTAATAAAGAAAAATATAAAGTTACACGCTCGTTCGATTTTTTTGCAAGGGCTGTTACTACAACCAGAAATTCAAAAGCGTGCTTATTTTTCTCAGTTCGGTCACCTTTTCTCAAAATATAACGCAATTATTGAAGAGTTAGAATGTGATTATCTTACATTCGCAATGGCCATTGTTGCTCAAAAGGCACCACATATTGAAAGCGCCGTAATAGGTTGCTGCTCAAAAAACCAATTAACGCAATTAATTCAGCGCTACGCCGACGCTAAAAATCTAAAACTCCCTTCTGATGACGTTTTAAACTCTTTAGCGACCTCTGAATTAGCGCTAATTAACCCTTCTCTGTGGGTCAGTTAAGATACAGCCGGAATTAAACATATGATAAACGCCTTCATGCAAACCAGAGTTAGCTCTTCGCGCCTACCAAGCAAAGTACTTAAAAACCTTCACGGTTTACCTATGTTTGTACAGCAAGCGAAACGAATACAGCAATGTAAAAAAATAGATAAACTGATTGTTATAACAAGTACTGAAAAAAGTGACGATATACTTGAAGTTATTTGTAAAGAAAACAATTTGTTGTGTTTTAGAGGCGATTTAAATAACGTACTTAGTCGCTATTATTATGCACAACTTGCTTACCCATGCGAGCACGTAGTTAGAGTGACCGCCGACTGCCCAGTTATAGACTCTGCACTTATAGATCATGTTATTAATGCGCATCTAATTAATAGCAATGATTACACAAGTAACTGCTTGAAAAGCACATTCCCAGATGGTCTTGATACGGAAGTCATCAGTAAAAACGCACTCCTAGATGCTTATAAATACGCTAAAAAGCCCTCAGAGCTGGAGCATGTAACGCCATATATACGTAATAATCCGCAAAAATATCAATTACAAAACATCCAAAGTGAGACTGATTTATCTAATCACAGATGGACCGTTGATGAGCCTGAAGATTTTGCACTAATCTCTGCAATTTATGATCATCTATATGCTCAAAATCACTATTTTAATTATCAAGATATACTCCATTTACTCTCTATGAAACCAAAACTGAGCTCTATCAACGCCCAGTTCTCGCGTAATGAGGGAATGCTAAAATCATTAAAACAAGATAAAGAAGAAGGCTATGAATAATTATACTAACTCAGGGGAATGGCTACAAAGAGCTGAAAAAACGATACCGCTTGGTTCTCAAACCTTCAGCAAAAGCAAAGTTGCATTTCCCCAAAATGCTGCACCTTTATTTATTGAGCGAGGTTATGGCTCTAAAGTGTGGGATGCCGATAACAACGAATATATTGATTTTGTTAATGGTTTACTGTCAATATCTTTAGGCTACTGTGATGCTGAGATAAACCAAGCTGTTGTCAATCAACTTGCTTTAGGTGTTACGTTTTCTCTTCCTCATAAACTCGAAATGGAAGTTGCTGAAGAGCTAGTAAAACTAATACCTTGTGCAGAAATGGTGCGTTTTGGTAAAAATGGCAGTGACGCAACATCTGCAGCAATTCGATTAGCAAGAGCGTATACAAAAAGAGAGCATGTTGCTGTTTGTGGTTATCACGGTTGGCAAGATTGGTATATTGGCTCCACAACCAGAAACTTAGGTGTTCCTGAATGTGTTAGAGCGCTTACCCATACTTTTACATACAATGACCTTGATTCATTAGAAAAACTCTTCAATGAGCACCCTGAACAGCTTGCTGCTGTAATTATGGAACCTATGAACGTTGCCTACCCAAAGCAAGGATTTCTTGAAGGAGTAAAAGCACTTTGTCAAAAATATGGCACTGTTCTCATTTTTGATGAAACTATTACAGGTTTTCGATTTGATTTACATGGCGCTCAGGGATTGTTTAATGTTACTCCTGATTTAGCAACTTTTGGCAAGGGTATGGCAAACGGGTTCCCTATTTCGGCTGTCGTAGGTAAACAAAAAATAATGTCGCTAATGGAAGACATCTTTTTTTCAGGCACCTTTGCAGGTGAAACAATGTCTTTAGCTGCGACCAAGGCGACATTAAAAAAAATGCAGGAAAAGGATGTGCTTACTCACATTCATCACTTAGGTGATAAATTAATAGCAGAACTCGACACGTTAATATTAAAGCACAATGCACAACAATGGCTAAGTACAGCAGGACATCCTGCATGGTCATTTATCGTAATAAAAGATACTGCACACTATAGCTCGCTAGAATTAAAGTCATTATTGATTCAAGAGATGTGCACTAGAGGTATTTTAATCGCAGGAAGTCATAACCTTAGTTATGCGCATACCTTGTGCGATATTGAAAAGCTCCTCAATGCATACGATGAAGTTATCGCCATTTTAGTTAACACCATAAAAACACAAAACCTTTATACTGTTTTTAAAGGCAAACTATTAGAGCCCGTTTTTAAGGTTAGATGAACGGCTAAAAAAGACCGCCCTTTAATACCAACCGGCATAAATATTTGAACAATTTAACGAATTAAATCACTCTATAACGTTGTTAAAAATTTTTTATTTAGAACAACTAGATATAAAAATTTTTGCCTAGTTACAGCGCAATTTCTTTATCATTAAATAAAACCCATATATAAGCCGATTGGTATAAATAAATTT
>NZ_PNDU01000222.1:0-7972 GCF_005886635.1 Pseudoalteromonas sp. S558
CAGCTATCAGCTATCAGCTAAAAAATCGACTACTTACTGCTAACCTGCTAATATTCCTGCCTATTCTTTAATATTCAGCTTTATATATCTGCATGAATAGCCAAGAATCTAGTCTCACTTTAAAAAAGGAAGCACTAAAATGAGCACATTAGGTCAACAACTAAAGCAGCTGAGAAATAATAAAAAATTGAGCCAACCTGAATTTGCAGAGCAAGTGGGTATAGAACAAAGTTACTTATCAAAACTAGAAAATGATAAATCAATTCCTTCTAACGACATTTTCAGATCTTTGCTTTTGGCATTAGATATCTCTATTGATGAATTTATGAAACCGCTTGCAGCTAGTCATGATAAAGCGAGGTTAATACAAATAACAGATGTTGAACAGTGGCTTAAAAAACAAGCTGTTAATACTTCAGCTAAACAACGAACACTGATTTATTTAGTCATGTTTTTAATTTCGTTTGGTTGTGCATTATTTTATGTAGGTCATAAAAATTATGTGTTTAATGAACGCTTTTATGAGTATCGCTCTATTGGAATTATTAAAGCTGATGAACCACTCAATGTTTTCAATCATTGGAAAAATTATATAATAGATCCCAGTGCTGAAAAGCGTGCAGAAAAACTTAAAGAGATGCTTGCTAGGCGTGTTGAGCTTTTTAAATTAATGGATGAGTATATTGGCGAATCATTTGTTGAAGAAGTGACTGGTGGTAAACGTGTTTACACAACAGATGCTATCCCACGCTTCATCTCACATGCAGGTAATAGCTGGCTTGAATTTATTGGACTATTTGCAGTTGTGTTTGGTTTAGCGCTTGCGTTATTTGAACCAAAATTAACGCGTCACCCATAAAAAGCTGCATGCGAACAAGCACACAGCCTTTATCTTAAATTTAGCCCATACTTGTATGGGCTAACGGACTATTTTAAATAGGTATCTAAAAAGTTTAAGTAAGCATTTGAGGCCGTAATACGGTTTTCTTTTTTACTAAAACCATGGCCTTCATCATCAAACAACACATATTCTACGGGTACGCCATTGGCTTTTACCGCCGCGACGAGTTCATCACTTTCTACTTGTAGAACGCGCGGATCGTTTGCACCTTGGATCACCATTAGTGGTTTTGTAATGTTTTTAGCGTGAAATAATGGTGATATAGCACGATGGCGTTCCCCATCAGTTTCAGGATCACCCATTTCATCATATAGCGACTTTTTAAAGCTTTCCCACCAAGGTGGGATAGAATTTAAGGTACGCACCCAGTTTGTCACGCCAAAAATATTAATACCTACTTTAAATTCTTCCGGTTCAAAAGCCAGCGCTGCTGCGGTCATAAAGCCGCCGTAGCTTCCACCCATGATGCCAATTTTATCGGCATCAACCCAATCTAAACTTTGTAAGTGTTTTTTGCCGTAAACAATATCTTGCAAATCATCGGTGCCGTGTTTTTTATCATCCAGATGAAAAAAGGTTTTACCATAGCCAGAGCTGCCACGGTTATTAACGGCAAAAATGGCGTAACCGTGATTCACTAAATGTTGCTGCATAGCACTATAACCGGTGCGGCTTTGCCCACCTGGTCCGCCGTGCACCCAAATAAGCGCAGGAACTTTATTTGTGCTGCTTGCTTGTTTTGGTTTGTATAAAACGCCAGGTATTTCAAGGCCATCAAAACTTTTAAAGCGAACGATTGTGCTTTCAACTAAGTCGTTTTGGTTAATTTCTTTACTTAGTGTATTTGTAAGCTGTTTTGCTTGATCACTGCCCACTTGCCACACAAATAAATTACTTGGAGAGGTGTCTGAGTTTAAATAAAACGCCATCGCTTTTTCGTCATTTGAGAAGTTAACGCTGCGTAAGTTGCCTACGGGTAATGCCGGCATCGCAATTTCTTTGCCTGTTTGGGTATCAATCACAGTGACTTTAGTACTTGCGTCAGCATTCACACCACTTACTTGATAACGCCCCGATTTAGAGAAATAAATAAAACTAACATCCCAGTCATCTTTTAATGCGGGGGTATGCTCGCCTGAGGCCATGTCATAACGCCATACTTGTGAAAACTCGCCTTTAGCGTCTGTTGAGTAATATAAATATTTGCTGTCAACAGAGAAGGTGTCAGGGCTATATTGCGCTGGTGTATCATGCTTTGAAATTAACTGCGGTTTGAGTGACTTTTTAAACGTATCAAGAATAAAGGTATCGCTGTCTTTGTTAGTATTACTTTTGGATAGTGCTATGTAACGGCCGTCGGGACTAATA
The DNA here is from genome assembly GCF_005886635.1 of Pseudoalteromonas sp. S558. Lineage (NCBI taxonomy): Bacteria > Pseudomonadati > Pseudomonadota > Gammaproteobacteria > Alteromonadales > Pseudoalteromonadaceae > Pseudoalteromonas > Pseudoalteromonas sp. S558. The sequence continues at coordinate 2,270 of NZ_PNDU01000222.1, forward strand.
GCACCCACGTTTAGCCCTAAGGTGTTTTGATAAACCGGTGTTACTGCGTAGGTTTTACTATCAACACGGTATAAGTCCATAAATTTAGCATCGCGCTTGTTACTGGTGATGAAAAATTGGCTACCATCGTTGGTAAAACCGGCAAAGCTGGCGCGGGTTTCATCCCCTGGCGTTAGATCTGTCATTGTGCCATCAGCTTCACGCACGTATACATGGTATCGTTCATTCCCACCTGAATCCTTGGTAAATAGCACTCGATCATCATTTGGAAAGTAACGCACAGGATAAGTGCTGTCCTCAAAGTTGGTTAAACGAGTTTTTCCGCCAGTTTTCGCATCTACTTCGTACAAGCTGTAAATACCACTTTCATCACTACTGACTAAAATTTTGTCGCCTGTTGAGGAGAAACTATTTCCTGTGATAGAGGTAGTATCAAAAAAGGTACCAGCGTCATAATTTTTAACTGATTGAGTTTGAGTAACTTGCGGATTCGTGGTGCTATTAAATACTGTTGACTGGCTACAACCAGCCAATGCCAGCGTTATCGCACAGGTAAGGCTTGCTAATTTTAAAGACTGTTTCATATCGACATCCTGTTGTTTATTGTTTTGAATTTTTAGTCTCACCTGAACACTTTTTAAACGCAAGTGATTACTGATTGTTAACTGCAACAAAGTGTTACAAAGGGTCTGTCGTTTTAAATATGCCAATAGCTATAATGACACTTCACATTAAAGGATATATTTATGATTGAAGTCATTGGCTTAAATAAACAATTTGCGACTAACCTGCTATACAGTAATTACCACACAAAATTCACTGCCCCGCGAATCTGTATTGAAGCGCCTAATGGCCAAGGAAAAACTACATTACTGATGATGTTGGCAGGGCTTGAAATGCCGCAAAGTGGTAAGTTTTTATTTTCAGGGAATACGCTCAAAAATCCTCATGTACAGGTTGCTATCGCCAGTGATCGAATTACATTACCTGGTTTTTTAACCGCTAAACAAATTATTAATTTATCAGTAAGTACCTTAGATTGTGCTTGGCCGCTAGGACTTATTGACGGCTTTAATTTTAATGAGTTTTTAGATACCCGTTTTGATGCTTTGTCATCGGGTAACCAAAAAAAATGCCAACTAATATTGGCTTTAATGCGGGATGCACCTTATTTGTTGTTAGATGAACCGAGCGCAGCACTCGACCAAGCCAGTATTTGTTATTTATTGGGGTTACTTGATGACTATTTAATCGATAAAACTAATGGGCAAATTATCATTACCTGCCATGAGCCAGCTGTGTTTATTGAACATGGTTTTGAGTGTGTGCCTTTATGAGTGGTAGAACGACCAAGCAAATTATTGATCAATATCGTGCATTTATGAACTACAGATATCAAGCTTATCTCACTGAGCTTAAACAGCTCTTTTTACAGTTAAAAAACTTTGGTTTATTGTTTTTAATGGTATTGGGCTCAGCTACGCTTGGTATGATATTACTGCTATTTTTAGGGCTTGGTAAAATTATTGATAGCAGTGATGCGCCGCAGTACGGCGCACAAATGGCGTGGCTGTATTTAGTATTACAAAGTGTGATGCTCAGTGCGATGAAGCCTGCCATTAAAAATAGCCAGCAACGGTTATTTCAGCGCACCATTGTGGGGTCTTGGTGGCTTAATGTAATGGATATTAAATTATTACTATTAAGTAACGGGTGGTTGATAGTAAGTGCTGTTATAGCATTTGATTTGACCTTCACACAATGGCTCAAAGCGCCGCATTTTATACTCTTTATGATATTGCAGTTTAGCTTAGGGGTTTTATGTTTATATAAGCCAAAGGCATTGCTATATGGCTTTGTATTAACGGCTGCTCTAGTACTCATTCCTATTAATATAAAGCCACTTGCATACCACGGTAGTTTTGCTTTTTTATTTTTACTCGGTGTATTGATACCCGCTTTTAATATGGCAAAAAGGCTTTCTGTTAATTCGTTAATGGGCTTTTGGCTCGCCTTTTTGATAAATCACAGTTGGGTATTAGTTTGGCGAGTGTCGTTACTGCTATGTGTGTTCATGGCATCAGCAACACTATTAAGTGAGCGTACTGATTTGGCAAGTATATTTACTATTTTAGCGCTTTCTTTTATTGTTTTAGTGACTAGTTCACTGCAGTTTGATTGCGGTAATATTTTTACACATTATCGATTGTTTTTTAATACATGCGATCAACAACGGATATTTTATATAAGTCAATTTGTACCGAGCATAGTGCTGTTTATAATCACTATGATTTTTTATATGTTAATAGTCGGCCAAATGAGTTTTTTATTGCTTTTAGCCGCTGTTATAGGGTGCGTATTACAGTTGTTTTTTGCACAAAAAAAACCAGCGCATTATGCGCTGGTTTGGGTAATTACAACAGGTTTGCAACTGGCTTTTCTAGCTTAACTAGTTAAGCTGCATCAGCATTTTTTACTACGCTATTACGCGCGGCTTTACCTGCAAGTAAATCAGCAGGGTCAAAGTCATCAACGTTAATAACATCTAAACGAGACTGTTCAACAGCAGCTAGTTTATCAGCTTCTGCTTGGCTTAATATGCCAGCTTCTAGTCCCATTTGCGCTACTTTATCCAGCTGGAAAAATGGCAGTTTAAGGCCTTTTTCTTTACATACACGGTCAAATAACGGTTCAACTTCAAGGATGTCTTTAAGCGTTTGCTCTTGACGACCTACAAGGTTAAGTGGCTCATTTTTCAAGTATATGTAGCTTGCTAAACGATTGCGTGTTTCGCTTGGTACTTGAAGTAACTTAGCAAGTTTATGCTCAAGCTGATCCGTTGGTTTGCGTACTGGGCGGCCAAATGGGAATAACAATACTTTTAATACGCCACGTAGTGGTGCAGAAGGCATGTTGTTGATTAAGTCAGCAAGTGCACGTTGGCAATGGTAAAGATGATCTTGGCAACTCCATTTTACTAGAGCAAAATCCTCTTTTTTACGGCCTTCGTCGTTGTAACGCTTAAGCGTTGCAGACACTAAGTATAAGTAACTTAGTAAATCACCTAAACGTGCAGAAATACGTTCTTTACGTTTTAGTGATCCGCCAAATACAGCCATGCTTATGTCAGACATAAGTGCAAGCGATGCACTAAAGCGTGACGCAATACGATAAAACTCAGCTGTTTCGTCGTTGTACGGCACACTTGTAAAGCGAGCACCAGTAAGTGCAAGCCACTTAGTACGTACAAGGTTTGACGTAGTAAAGCCAATGTGACCCATTAGCGCTTTATCAAATACATTAAGCGCTTCTTCGCGGTCTTCAATTTCGCACGCACCTAGTTCGGTAAGTACAAATGGATGACAGCGAATTGCACCTTGACCGTAAATAATCATATTACGGGTCAAGATGTTTGCACCTTCAACAGTAATGGCAATAGGTGCACCTTGATAGCCACGACCTAAATAGTTATTTGGCCCAAGCATGATGCCCTTACCACCAAGTACGTCCATTGCATGAATCGTTGCATCACGCATTTGCTCTGTAAGGTGATATTTAATAATGGCAGACACAACCGATGGTTTTTCGCCTAAATCAACCGCGCCTGTAGACATACTAACCGCTGCATCAGAGCTGTAAGCATAACCAGCTAATTTAGCTAGTGACTCTTCAACACCTTCCATTTTACCAATAGGTAAACGGAACTGACGACGAATGCGACTATAAGCACCCGTTGCTACAGCAATCATTTTAATGCCACCGGCAGAGTTTGACGGCAATGTAATTGCACGACCAACCGATAAACATTCAACCAGCATGCGCCAGCCTTGACCAGCCATATCTGGCCCACCAATAATGTAATCAAGTGGTACAAAAATGTCTTTACCGCGAGTAGGACCATTTTGAAATGGTACGTTAAGCGGAAAGTGTCGACGACCAATTTCAACTCCAGGAGTATCTGTTGGGATAAGTGCACAGGTGATGCCTGGCTCTTTATTGTCGCCAATTAAGCCATCTGGATCTTGTAATTTAAATGCAAGACCAAGTACGGTTGCAACGGGTGCAAGTGTAATATAACGCTTGTTCCACGTTAAGCTAATACCCACAACTTCTTCACCATTCCATTGTCCTTTACACACCACACCGTAGTCTGGGATAGAGCTTGCATCAGAGCCCGCTTCTGGTGAGGTTAAGGCAAAACAAGGGATTTCTTGGCCGCTAGCTAAACGCGGTAAGTAATGGTCTTTTTGCTCTTTTGTTCCATAGTGTTGTAATAATTCACCAGGGCCTAAAGAGTTAGGTACGCCAACAGTTGACGAGAGTAACGTTGATTTACTTGTTAGTTTTTGAAGTACACATGATTGTGCAAATGCAGAAAACTCTAAACCGCCGTATTCCTTTTTGATGATCATAGCAAAGAATTTATTATCTTTTAGATATTGCCATACATCTTGTGGAAGGTCGGTTAGTTCGTGTGTTGCTTCCCAATCATCCAACATGGCACACACTTCTTCAACTGGGCCATCGACAAAAGCTTGTTCTTCAATTGTAAGCTTAGGTACAGGGTATTGATGAAGCTTTTTCCAATCAGGGTTACCGCAAAATAAATCTGCTTCCCACCACGTTGTACCGGCGGCAATGGCTGATTTTTCAGTATCAGACATGCTTGGCGTTACTTTTTTAAACGTAGCAAAAATTGGCTTGATGATATATTGCTGACGAATGCCAGTAACAGAAAGAGGAACCGCGATGACCAAGAAGATCAACCAGCTAATTAAACCAAAAGCACCGGCGAAGGTACCTATAAGTAGGGTTGCGGCAGAAACACCAAGTGCTGTGTTCCAACTCGCTCTGTGGTAAATCGCAGCGCAAAGCAGCACGATTAAACCGAGTGTAAATATGAGTGTCATTTTTATTCCTTAATAGAGGTCAGACCACCTCACTTAGAGTAGCGCTAGTAACAGTATTTTTCAAGTACATTGAAGCGTTAAATTATAGTAAAAATAGTTAAAGGGCGAGATTAGTTTACCTAAAGTCGGCACGACAAACGTTAGCTATATAAATAAAGCTTTGTTGGTTAAACCTTGGCAGCATATATATACCAATTTTATTAAAAACATGATCATTCTATCGCATTAAATAATTCACTAATTGCGTTAAAAATTATTCATATAGAACAACGGTATGTCACAATTTTCGCCTTGTTATTGTGCTATTTTCTTCGCGCTATAATAGATCACCATTTGATGCAATTGGTATTATTATGCGCGCTAAGGTTGATCATAACTATAATTTTATGATCTTATAACAAAATCGGTGTCACTGTTTATTATTACATTATGAATACTGACTCAAACAGAGTGTTCGAAATGGCGATAGACCTTAGGGCACGTGACCTTTGGTGGTTGAATTTTCAGTAGGCTGTTTGGTATTTAAGCAAGGCAGAGCCTATGATGTGTGGTTGTTCCCCATAAATAGGCGAGAACGCAGCATAAATGCCAAACATGTGCTGCCCTTTGGCTTCCTTCTAGGGACGGTTGACTCTTTGTTGCTCGGTTTTTACTTAGCCCACTAGGTTACAAACCTCGCGCCGCGATTCAACCGCCCCTAGATTGAACAAATTTCAATCCACAAAGATCAACACGCCCTAGAGCAAACACAAAGTGATGACAATAAAGAAACGATAGTTGTTCATCTCGGTGT
>NZ_PNDU01000223.1:0-7280 GCF_005886635.1 Pseudoalteromonas sp. S558
GTTCTAAATACAAAATTTTTAACGACGTTATAGTGCAATTTAATTCGTTAAATTGATCAAAGATTTATGCAGTTTGGTATTACTAAGGCTGGGGAGAGTGGCTCTCCCCTATTTAATAATGAAAAAAAATAAAAATAACCTGTGTGGATACATCTTCACACTATTGATTTGCTTCTTACCGAGTGTATATGCCGAAGAACTTGAAATAGATGGTTTATTACTCGATAGAAGTATTAGCCGTTTTGGTCATCAATTTTATTACGAATTTTCTAACTACTGGCGAGATTTACCCTCAACAGCTGGCTTTAATATTGAGATAAAAGAAACCGTGATCCCCAAAGCTGGCACAAAACTTTCTTTAATAATGAATAATCAACTTGTTTATGCAACTTACTTAGGCCGTAGGCTAGAACCGCTTGATGAACGCGTTGAGCAAGCAGTTTATACTGTTATTGATGCCATGGCTCGCTCAAATATGACGGTATCCACACCTGATATGGCTGTAAATGGATGGTAAAATGAAAAAAATAATATTTATAATAATAACATTAAGCTTTTCAGCTACTGCAACTGAAATAATTTACACCCCAATAAACCCTAGTTTTGGTGGGAACCCTCTCAATGCAAATATGTTATTAAGTAAAGCACAGGCTCAAAATAAGCATAAAGCACCTGTAATCGAAAAAGGGTATGCCGATCAATTTAAAGACTCTCTAGAGCGCACCTACTTAAATCGTATGGTCAGAGAAATTACAGATATGGCCTTTGGTGAAGACCCTGAAAACAGTATTTTTAATCAAGATTCAATTTTTATGAGTGGCGATTATCAAATAGAAATTATTACTAGCACCACTGATACCATTACAGTAAAAATCACAAATATAATTGATGATACGGTTGTGATCATTGAAGTGCCGAGGTTTGGATAATGTATAAACTACTAATAACAATAATATTAATAAGTTTAAGTGGCTGCGCAAGTTTAGGTAACTTAATCCCACCATCGCAACAAAAAGCAGCCAGCTTAGCGCCTACTGAATTATTTTCGGACTTAAAAAACTTGCCTAAACCTGTTGGCAGTATACCGGTATCAGTGTACTCATTTAGAGATCAAACAGGTCAGTACAAACCACAAACAAACGTGAGCTCATTTTCAACAGCGGTTACCCAAGGAGCAAATTCTATACTCATACAAGCCCTGCATGAGTCAGACTGGTTTACACCTGTTGAACGTGAAGGGTTACAAAATATTTTAACTGAGCGAAAGATAATACGCGCGGCTCAATCAGACAATCCTAACCAAGCTGATCTCCCCCCACTTACAACGGCAAAGATTATTTTAGAGGGCGGTATTATCAGCTACGATACCAATGTAAAAACGGGAGGGTTAGGAATGGAATATTTTGGTATTGGTGCATCAGAACTCTATCGAGAAGATGCTATTTCAATATATCTACGAGCCGTGGACGTTCGTACAGGACAAGTATTACTCAGTGTCGCCACCAGTAAAAAAGTACTAAGCCAAGAAATGCGTGCAGGCTTTTTTAGATATGTAAGTTACAAGCGATTAGCCGAAGCTGAAGCCGGTTTTAGTGATAACGAACCTATGAGTATTTGTGTAACACAAGCAATAGAAAAAGCACTTACAGATCTTATAACCAAAGGTATTGATAAAGGGTTATGGGCAAAAAAGTAAGCTAATAACAAAAACAATGAAAAAGGCGATTTACAGTCGCCTTCTTTATAAAAATTTGTTTAATCTCAGCTTTGGTTAAGAGATTTCCTATTAAAGCCTTAGGCCATTGGGAGCAAAACAGAAATGTAGCGTTGTGCCCAGTTAGCCAACTCGACCCGATTCCGAGAATGTGTTTTTTTAAATGCACTGTATAAATGTGTTTTTACAGTGTGATCACTAATATTGAGTTTGTCAGCAATCGTGTTATTACTTGCGCCTTGCGCTATGAGATGAATAACTGATTTTTCGCGTTTAGTTAAATGGTTATAATCATCTTGTTTTAGCTCTATATCTGCATTAAATGCATTGAATGAAGACGCAACAGACAAAATATCTTTAAATGTTTTCGATATGATTTTTCGTGTAAACCATAATTCGCCAGCATTGATTCTAACTAAGCCCCTGAAGATTATTTCCGCAGCATCTGATTTATAAAATACCCCATTGATATGATTCAATAATAAGTTTTTTTCACACACCACGTCGCTCTCAACATTAAAGATAACCACATTATATTGCTTAGCTAAACATATAACATCAGCAGGAATAAGATCATGCCAATTGCTTGTGCTCCCATCTACTAAATATAAAGTGTGATTAGAGCGAAAATCGGCCTGTGGTAACGCATCATCCATTTTCACAACACTGAAAAGAGCGTGGAGCGTCCTTAAAATAGCTGTATAGCTTTGAGAATGAAAAGATGACTGAAAAGTAGTTTTTACAAATGCTGATAACTGTTGCGACATAGACTTCGTCCCTAAAACGTTTATCTCACATTACCGAAAACATATACGACTTACAAATCATTTTTGACATTTTAATTTCATTTTTTATTCTTTTTATTAACATAACCAGTGAAAACAAAATACTTTAGTACTAATCTACATCTATGCAGTCGTATATCAAAAATTTTTAACACCATTAATCTAGAGCCTGTTGACCTTTCAGAATTAAAATTTGTTCTATCTAGGGGCTATTTAATCGCGACGCGAGGTTTATAACCTAGTGGGCTAAGTCAAAACCGAGCAACAAAGAGTAAATCGCCCCTAGAAAAAACCGAAGGGCAGCGCATGTTTGGCATTAATGCTACGTTATCGCCTATTTATAGGGAATACACACTTCATAGGCTCTGCCTTGCCTAAAAACCAAACATATTGCTGCAAATTCAACTATCAAAGATCAACACGCCCTAAACTTAAGTAACCTTTAAAGCGGTCTTAATAAGCACAAGGCAAAATAGTTACTATCGTCTTGCCATGTTTGCTCTAACGTTAAATTAGCTTGCGCTGCAAGCTGCTTAAACGATTCGAGCGTGTACTTGTGAGAGTTTTCTGTATGGATACTTTCATCTTCTATAAAGTCTATTTGCTGATCATTTATAATCACGCTTTGATTACAGTTACTTACTAAGTGCATTTCAATACGGCTATGTTGCTCGTTAAAGCGCGACTCGTGGCTAAAGTTATCTAAATTAAATGTGCCATTTAGCTCGTTATTAATACGTTGTAGTAAATTTTTATTAAATGCGGCGGTGACTCCCACTTTATCGTTATATGCATCCAGTAACACTTGGCGCTCTTTTACTAAATCAACCCCAATTAGTACATAACCGTTTACACCGCATAAGCGATGGAAATTATTCATAATTTCTATCGCTTTAACTGGCGCAAAGTTACCAAGAGTAGAGCCCGGAAAATAAACCAAATTAGTTTGACTATCTAAAGCGGTGTCTTTGGTTAGCTGCTTAACCATTTGGCTATGTGTAAAGTCTCCTAGCAAAGGTGAAATTATTAGCTCTGGAAATAACGGTGATAAATGCGCAAGTGAATAACTGAGCATCTCTTCAGAAATTTCAAACGGTACAAAGGTTTTTACGTTTGCCATATGCGCTAATAAATAGGCAACCTTTTTACCCGAGCCGCAGCCTGGCTCGATAATAGAAAGGTTTTCAGGTAACAGATCAGCAATTGCTTGCGAGTGTTGCTCTAAAATAGACAGCTCGGTACGTGTTACGTAATACTCTTGCAAGGTTGTTATTTTCTCGAATAATGCAGCGCCTTTATCATCGTAAAAATATTTACACGGAAGCGTTTTTTGCTGTTGAGTTAATCCGCTTATCACGTCGTTTAAAAACTCAGTGTCGGTGATGTTACTTTGCTTTATTGCTGTTATTTGATTCATACTTTATCCCTCGCCAGTCTTATCCCGCTGCACATCCACGCTTGATGCGGGTAATAAAAATTACGGTATGTTGTGCGCAAATGGTTTTTAGGGGTAAACACACACCCGCCACGTAATATCATTTGATTGCTCATAAATTTGCCATTATATTCCCCTGCAACGCCTTCTATAGGCTTAAAACCTGGGTACGGTAAATATGCGCTGTTCGTCCATTGCCAGCATGCATCTGTTAACTGAGTTATTTTTTCATCGCCTTCGCACTGTCCGGGCATTAGCTGGTTTTGGGAGGGCTTAATAGCGTTATGTGCTTTGGCAACGTATTCCCACTCAAATTCTGTGGGTAATCGCGCATCGACAAAATTAGCATAGGCACTGGCTTCAAAATAGCTGACATGACAAACGGGGGCATTAAAATTGAGTGGTTGTAAGCCGTAATGGGTAAACTCAAACCACTTGCCATCAATATAATGCCAATAAAGAGGCTTGCTTAAACCTTGATTTTTACTATGCGCCCAACCATCACTTAGCCAATATTGTGGATTGTTATAACCGCCCGCATTGATAAATGCTAAATACTCACCATTAGTAACCAATCGATTAGCAAAACGAAATGAATGTATTAGTACCTGATGTTTGGGTTGTTCGTTATCATAAGCAAACTGTGTTTGATCGCTAGTGCCTATATTGACTATAGCTTGGTCAAAATCAATAAAGTTAGCAGGGTTTATCAGATTGTTATTGTTAGAAATAGGGATATCAATGGCTTTATATTTAGGAAACATCGGGTTAACCGAAAAGTTGTATTTAATATCCATAAGCATAAGCTCTTGATGCTGTTGCTCATGGTTGAGTCCTAGTGTGATTATTTGCTCAATAACATCGTCGTTATGAGTACTTAATAATTGCAGTACTGCTTTATCAACATACGCTCTGTATGTAAGTACATCTTTTAGGCTTGGTCGTGACAAACTCCCTCTGTTGCTTCGCTTAAATTGCGCACCGATGCCATTGTAATAAGAATTAAATAGCACTTTAAATTGCGGATCAAACACCTGATAATTTTTACAATGAATGCTTAATAAGAATGTTTCAAAAAACCAAGTGGTGTGCGCTAAATGCCATTTACATGGACTTACATCAGGCATGGCTTGTAATTGGCAATCTTCGACGCTTAATTGTGCAGTAATAGCTAAGCTGTAGCGTCGAACAGATTGATAACATTCAGCGAGTGCATCGCCGCCTTTATGATTTGTTTCAGGCTTGTTCATAATAACTTAGTCCTTTACCCATGCTCGTTATAAAATATAGCTTACTGTAGTGTTAAATCATATTTATGTTACAACTTAATAAACATCAGTTTTCATTACGTGATCGACATTATTTATACGCCTTAAGTATAAATTTTTACTTTAATAGCAAACTAATTTTTAACGCTACCTGAATGTTGGTTTTTAATACAAAAGTTAAAATAAATTGCTCGTATAGCCATAATATCAGCGTTTTAACTACAAAATCATTTACATTTAATATTTAACTCATACACTAGTGATTGTAAAATCACTCTTCAAATTAGTTAGTCTTCAAATAAATTACAGTATTTGTTTTACTTTGTATTTAAAGGCTAATGTAATTAGATATGACGCTGGTAACGCCAGTATATTAGGACAACTACAGAGGTATTGCATGAAGGAAAATCATGACAAATATAGTATTGACAATACGGACTACACCGTAGGTCAGGACAACGTACAAAAGTGGGGGTTTGATATACACAACCCTGTTTTTGGAACTAGTGCGGGCCTGATTGTCATCTTTTTAATCGCCATACTTGTTACCGACCCACTAACTGCAAAAACAGCGCTTGATAGTATCAAGACCGATATTATTAATAATTTTGATGCCCTTTTTATGTGGGCTGCCAACTTCTTTGTGCTCTTTTGTTTAGCACTTATTGTTTCTCCTTACGGAAATATTCGCCTTGGTGGTGATGATGCTAAACCTTCTCACTCTCGAATTTCATGGCTTGCTATGTTATTTGCTGCAGGTATGGGTATTGGCCTTATGTTTTGGGGCGTTGCTGAACCCGTTGCTTACTTTACTGGTTGGTACGAAACACCACTTAATGTGGCCGCAAATACACCTGAGGCTGCAAAATTAGCAATGGGCGCAACTATGTTCCATTGGGGACTTCACCCTTGGGCTATTTACGCTGTTGTTGGTTTATCTCTTGCCTTTTTTACCTATAACAAAGGGTTACCGCTTTCTATTCGTTCTATTTTTTATCCTATACTAGGCGACAGAGCTTGGGGTTGGCCTGGTCATATCATTGATATCTTAGCTGTACTTGCTACGTTATTTGGTCTTGCAACATCTTTAGGTTTAGGTGCTCAACAAGCCTCTGCTGGTATTAATCATGTATTTGGTACAGAAGGTGGTGTAGGGTCTCAAATTTTGGTTATTGCGGGTGTTACACTCCTAGCAATCGTTTCTGTAGTGCGTGGTATTGATGGTGGTGTGAAACTACTGAGTAATGTAAATATGCTCATCGCGTTTTCATTATTATTGTTTGTTTGTTTAGTTGGCTTTGCTGTAGCAATGGGCAACGTACCGACTACCGTGATGGGCTATGTAGAAAACATTATTCCATTGAGTAACCCACATGGCCGCGAAGACGAAACATGGATGCATGGTTGGACTGTGTTTTATTGGGCTTGGTGGATTTCCTGGTCTCCGTTTGTAGGTATGTTTATCGCGCGTGTATCTCGCGGTCGAACAATTCGTGAATTCTTAATTGCGGTATTACTTATCCCTACGCTAGTTACTGTTTTATGGATGTCTATTTATGGTGGTATTGCTATTGACCAAGTAGTTAACGGTGTTGGTGCGCTAGGCACTAATGGTTTAACTGAAGTACCTTTAGCTATGTTCCAAATGCTTGATGAATTACCTCTATCTAATATCTTATCGTTTATTGCGATTGTATTAGTGTTAGTATTTTTTATTACCTCATCTGACTCAGGCTCATTAGTCATTGATTCAATTACAGCTGGCGGTAAAATTGATGCACCGGTGCCACAACGTATATTTTGGGCAACGGTAGAGGGCGCCATTGCAGCTGCACTACTGTGGATTGGTGGTACACAAGCAATTGAAGCACTCCAAGCAGGTGCTGTTTCTACTGGCTTGCCATTTACTATTGTGTTGTTGTTTATGTGTGTAAGCTTAATTTTAGGTTTACGAACTGAGCCACGCCCAGTTAAATAATACAATTAATTAGCAACACTTTTAATTCGTGATGAAACGCCGCAATTTTGCGGCGTTTTTTTGTTTACCTATTTAAGGCTATACCAATTGCATTAAATTA
>NZ_PNDU01000224.1:0-4735 GCF_005886635.1 Pseudoalteromonas sp. S558
AAAAATACACAATACTCCCACTTTATATTCTGCATAAAATACAGTAATCGATTGAACCAAAATAGGAACTCAGCTATGGTTTGTTTATCAATAAAAATAAATAAAAAAAACGAGTTAATCTACAGGCTCGTTATGTGCCTGTTTAATGTGGCACTATTAATTTTTTTACCTACTAATATAAGGAAATACTATGAGTTTTAAACAATTGCGGAAATTTAGTAAGGATGAGTTACTTTTTGATGAAAAAGAAACGAGGGTGATTTTAAAGTTTATTTTTAAGCCAGCAGATCATAAATTAATTGATTCTCTTCCAATAAATGATCGCTTAAAAGGTTTTGCACAAGGATTATTGGTTGAAGCCATTGATGCATCATACTCAGTTGGTTATGTTAAAGCTATATTTGAAAGTACGGCTAACCCAACAAAAGGAGCAATGGCTATTATTAAAACATTTGCTAGAAAAGCAGCAAGCCATTGGTTCAAACATACATCTGTTCATGACCTGCAAAAGGTTAAAATTTTTGATTTTATAAGAGATAGACTTGCATTGGCGTTTAAGTCTGAATTACAACTTTATTTAGTTAAAAATGAAAACAATAGAGCTGGAGCTTTTGTTGTGTATCAAATTCCCAAGCATGGTTCCACTAAGTTATGGGTATAATCATGACTAAAAAAACACTATCACTGCTAGGTGTTGGCTCTCTAATTGTATTAACTTTTTTTGGCTCCATGTTTTATACAATACAGAGAATGGACATCGCAGACCTTATTGTATGCAGCCTAACTGAGAGAAAGTCTATTATTCCAAATGAATTTTGTGAATATTATATGATTAACTATCGCATGACTAAAGAGGATATTGATTTTCTAAGCAAAGGCCCTGGACTTGATTTCGTTTTAAATGGAAATGATCCGCATAAATATAAAATAGCAAAAAGATTAATCTCAAAAGGTCTTGATGTTAATGGCATTAACCACCTTTTATCAAAAGATATCTCCCCCCTCTATAGTGCGATATTATCTAACGACATTAAAACCGTCAAATTTTTAGTTAATAATGGTGCTAACACTCGCTTGATTGGTAACAACTACGATATGACAGCATTAGATTTTGCAAAAACACTCCAAGAGAAAAAAGATAAAGAAAATAGGATGAAAATTATAACTTTTTTGTCATCCCTTAAAGGCACATAATCGGGTAGCCGGAGGTCTCTAACCTCCAGCCCCCACACCACCCATCATGCGGGTCCCCGCAATGGGCGGTTCATCTCCCGTAACCCGAATTTATGGTGCAGTAGGGAGACCCACTTCACAAGCAAGTTACTGTGAAAATTTAAAGCGTAAACGGCGATCAAATATTAGCAACTGCGAAAAGCTACTCGCATAAATTAAAAAACATTCAGTAAAAGTTAAACTGCAATTATGCAGTTATTTTTATGCGTGTAATTTAGGTTTAATAGGGCTAATGACTTATTTAACGGATGAAATGAAATTGACCCAGTAATAAAAGATAAATTCTGAACTTGAAGATCAAATTTAGTGGCACAGTTTTGTTTGTTCAATTAAAGTGGCTGTCTAGTTTTATTTCGTTAACTGAGCCATTATGGAAAAATTACTTAAACTCATAGATAAACATCTTGAAGATTCTGAAGTTGTAAGATTTCTTAATGATTATTCTTTGCAATTCGAGCATGACGACGATGAATATTATATATCCTTTACCGATATTGGTTTGGAAATCATTGCAGACGACGATAAACGAATAAATACTGTATTTATATCGTCGTTATCAAAAGGCGCTATAAAAGAGTACTCGCCAATTATAAAAGGCGTGAACTTTCGCTCATCAAGAGCAGAGGTACGCAATGTAATGGGGATCCCTACTAAATCAGGTAATCCATTAGCCGATACAATTCTTGAACCAACTGCTGGATATGATCGGTATGATAACGAGCAGTATGCAATACATTTTGAATATAACAGTGAGAACAGCACTATTTCATTGATTACGCTAATGAGCGTTAATGATGCTCCGTAATTAGCAAAAGAAGCATAAATTTAAATGTCCGCTCATGGCCTCTTCAGCCACTCGACAGCATAAAATGCTGATAATAATTGGCAAGGTATTTTACTGTGTCGGATGGCGCTTCGCTTATTCGACCTACACTTGCACAAAACAACCGATCAAGTAGATATAAGTTTTATACCTTATGGTATAAAACTTAAAGGGAAGTATATTGTCGTTGATAGTGATCAAAATCTTTATGCTTACGATGGAAACAGAAAACACATGAATTTCATTGCGCCTCTTATACCAACCTGCATAAATCTTTGAGCAATTTAACGAATTAAACAGCCCAATTATTAGAACATTATCAAAGTATTAATTTCACAAGTCTCACTCCTTTGGTTATGCTACTGAGTATTATAAATTATATTGCGAAAACCCCTATGCTACCGATACTTCGTATCTTGTTAATTGAGCAAGATCCAATCACCCTAAAAGAGCTTTCAACGAATCTGTCAAAAACAATTCCTAATTTTGAGCGAGACGATATTCATATCGATATTGTTGAACGTCTTGAGCTAAAACACGCGCTGGAAAGTGTAGAAGAAGATGGTGATATTCAAGCGGTTGTACTAAGCTGGGATTTGCAAAATAAGGTTGGAGAACGAACTTATAGTCGCTTTATCGAGCAATTAAAGGCAATTCGTCTTGAGTTGCCGGTTTATGTTATTGGCGACGACACCAAAGGGCTGGAAATCGTTAACGAGTCAGAAGAAATTGAGTCGTTCTTCTTTAAAGACGAAGTAATTTCTGATCCAGAAGCAATTTTAGGTTATATGATCAACGACTTTGACGACCGCTCAGAAACGCCATTTTGGACAGCGTATCGCCGTTATGTTGGCGAGTCGAACGATTCATGGCACACACCGGGTCACAGCGGCGGCTCTAGCTTTAGAAACTCCCCTTATATCAAAGATTTTTATCAGTTTTATGGCCGCAATGTATTTGTTGGCGACTTGTCGGTGTCGGTTGACTCGTTAGGTTCATTGTCAGACAGTACAAACACCATTGGTCGCGCTCAAGAATCAGCAGCGGCAACATTTGAGGTTAAGCATACTTATTTCGTCACAAATGGGTCGTCTACCTCAAATAAAATCATCTTGCAGACACTGCTTCGCAAAGGCGATAAAGTGATCATCGACCGCAATTGTCATAAATCGGTGCACTATGGCATCTTGCAATCAGCGAGTTTACCTATTTATTTGTCGAGTATTTTAAATCCTAAATATGGGATCTTCGCGCCGCCGTCGTTGGCCGACATAAAACAGACGATTGAGAAGAATACCG
This sequence comes from Pseudoalteromonas sp. S558, assembly GCF_005886635.1. Classification (NCBI taxonomy): domain Bacteria; kingdom Pseudomonadati; phylum Pseudomonadota; class Gammaproteobacteria; order Alteromonadales; family Pseudoalteromonadaceae; genus Pseudoalteromonas; species Pseudoalteromonas sp. S558. The sequence goes on from NZ_PNDU01000224.1 coordinate 3,356, forward strand.
ATACAAAATTACTGGTTCTTACCGGTTGTACCTACGATGGTCTACTGAGCGATCTGAAACAAGTGGTCGACTTTGCCCATCAACATGGTATTAAAGTGTTTATTGACGAAGCGTGGTTTGCTTACTCTTTGTTTCACCCGAGCTTACGCTATTACTCTGCTATTCATGCAGGGGCAGACTATATCACCCACTCAGCGCATAAAGTGGTATCGGCGTTTTCTCAAGCGTCTTATATTCATGTTAACGATCCTGACTTTGATGCCGATTTCTTTCGAGAGATTTACAGTATCTATGCCAGCACATCGCCAAAATATCAGCTTATTGCGTCCCTTGACGTATGCCAAAAGCAATTGGAAATGGAAGGCTATAAATTGCTTAATGCCTTGTTGAATCATGTGGAAGAATTTAAACAACAAATGGCCTCGCTCAAGCAAATTAAAGTGCTAGGTAAGCAAGATTTTATGGAAATATTCCCACACTTTAGCGGTGATAACATGGGCCACGACCCGCTAAAAATTCTTATCGACATTAGCGAATTGCCTTATTCATTAAAGGATATTCATAAATATTTACTGGACGAAATTGGTCTAGAAATAGAAAAATACACTCACAGCACTATTTTAGTTTTGCTGACCCTTGGCGGCACGCGTTCAAAAATAATTCGTTTGTACAATGCGCTGAAAAAACTCGACAGCGGTAAGGTAAAGTTATCAACATCAACGCGCAGAGCACGCTTACCAGAAAACTTACCAGCGATAGACTTGGCGTGTATTCCAAGCGATGCTTTTTATGGTGAGCGCGAATCTGTGCCCATCGCTAAAAGTAACAACCGTATTTGCGCCGGTTTAGTTACCCCTTACCCGCCAGGCATTCCTCTTTTGGTACCAGGGCAGCATATCACTGAGGATCATATTGAATACCTCAAAGAGTTAGCGGGACAAGGCCTGACTATCCAAGGCAGTTTCGATGGCGAAATTTACGTTCTTAAAGGCAAAGTTAAGAAGTAAAGATATTGCTACAGTAATTTCAGTCAGACGTGTAATTAGAAGTTACTCTACTTTAATATTTGGTACGGTAAGCCTCTATTTTTAACAGGGGCTAGCTGCAAATATTTATATTGTTCGTATTTCTGATCTTATTTCATGGATAAGAGTGTTATAGCCGTTAAGTAACTGCTTGAAAAGTAGTGTCTGCTAAATTTAAAGTTGATGCACATCATTGGTTCATACTCCACGCACGTAAATCAAAGTGTGGTAGTTATATCATTAAAAACGTGCGTGAGTTTAAAGATAAAACAGAGCAACTTACCTCAAATATTTAAATAAAAACGCTTTTAATTTATGGTGCGTTTTCTTTGCATTCAGCCCCGTGGATACGGGG